>CAZIAU010000067.1:9154-9883 GCA_964536755.1 uncultured Bacteroides sp.
CAGCTTTGGAAGTCCATTTGAAAGGCCTGCGTAACTTGTAAAGGGCGAGGATGTCAACGAGTGAACGGTGGTTAGAAACCAGTACTACCACCCGGTTCCAGGGGATCTTATTCCTCCCTTCAAGTTTTAATTTCCAGAAAGGGATCAGGGACTGGTAGTGCCAGGCCCAGAACGTACCCATGAAGTGTGCGGCTACCCGGCGCCTGTCCCACCAGAAGGTCGATACCCAGACCAGGAGGAAAAAGGGTGTAATAACAATGGAGGTGATGGCCATTGAAATCCAGGCAAAGATGGAATATGCTTTCAGGAAGAATGACCTCATTGGAAAAGTATTACTGTCCGAAAATACAAATTATGGATCAACCATTTTGAAATTGCGGTTTTTTTTGAGCACTTTGAAAAACAGGCAAATGGAGTTATAGCCTGACAAACTCAAACTTCGGTTGACCTTTCTCCCCGGTATCGTTGTAGAAATCAATGAAACGCAACTTGTAGTACAGGCCATCACGGTCCCTGATCACGTAAGCCATACCCGGTTCTATGGTATATACCGCATCATCGAAATTATAATATTTCCATTCATAGCCAATTACATCCCTGCGAAAAGTGAGTTGGAGATCAAGTGTATCTGACAGTTCAATAGCTGAAAAGTCATGAATGGTATCCAGAATGGCTGTGACCCCGGATGGGTTGAGCAATACCCCGGTAACCAGGTAGGGATATGCCTCT
>CAZIAU010000068.1:0-9868 GCA_964536755.1 uncultured Bacteroides sp.
AAGTAACCTGTCAATCTCCGTGACGGAAAGATCGCCCTGCCCGGCCAGTCCGTACAGGTGCTCAAAGAGTTCGCGCCTGGCAGTTATCCCCTCCTTCTCCAGATCCAGGTTCTGAATGGTATCCCTCAGCGCCCCTTCACTGTTCCCGGCCAGCCTGTTTTTCAACAGATCCAGGGGTTCCTCACCCCTCATACGGTCAAGACTTTTCATCATGGCCTCCCTGACCTGGTCCATGGTGAACCCCTCCTGTCCGGCTACCTTCTCCAGGTGGCTCATCAGTTCGTCCGGGGTGGTGATCCCTTCCCTGTCCAGGTCAAGCCCCTGCAGGTAGCGGTTCAGCGCCCCCTCGGAATTCTCAAGCAGCAGCTGGTAAAGTTTTTCCACATCACCCCCCGATATTGTTTCAGAAAGTAACCTGTCAATCTCCGTGACGGAAAGATCACCCTGTTCGGCCAAACCGTACAGGTGCTCGAAGAGTTCACGCCCTGTGGTGATCCCCTCCTTCTCCAGATCCAGGTCCTGAATAGTCTCCTTTAGCTCCCCTTCACTGTTCCCGGCCAGCCCGTTTTTCAACAGATCAAGGGGTTCCTCACCGGCAGCAGTCTCACCGGATACGGTCTCCCTCTCCTTTATCCCGGTGATACTCAGTTCCGTTGCTTCCTGTACCTGTTCCGGGGTAGTTCCCACCACCCTGATATGACTTATATGAAGGTCATTATTGGAGTCGACCATGATCAGTTGAACATCACTGGTGCCTTCAAGGGGAGTAATTTCAATATTTGTACGACGTTTTTCCACCTGGAGAGTATCTTCACTGATAAGTACGGAGTCCTGGTAGATCCTGGTAATCAGCGTACTCCCTTTTTCCAGCCTGAGTGGTATACGGATTGGCTGCCCGGCCACGCCCTCATAAAGAGTGTCTTTAAGCCCGATCTGGCTCTCCTCTCCTGCAAAAATTCTCGGTTCAACCTTCAGTCGCGAGAGGGCAATTTCCTCTTCCAGGACTATGCCCTTCTTGTTGGAACCGGGTGTAATGCTCAGCGGCCTGATCAGCTCTTCATAACCAGGACCTGTAAAATGCAGCGAATAGATGCCCTGCTTCAGGCTGAAACTGAAGGCACCGGTTTCCTGGTCAGGTGAACTGTACAAAAGAGTATCGCCCGTCTTCGAATCCACCACGAAAATGGCTACCTGGCCTGGATCCGGGTCGTCCTCCCCGGTCCGGAGGTTCCCGGTGATCATATACATCCGGGGATTATCGACAGAATAAATATCCATATAATAGATATCATGTTCCCCTGCGCCCTGTTTTGAATAGCGGGAATAGTATGCCGCTGTGCCGTTGTTTACCGGCTGGAAATAAATGTCATCATCAGTGGTGTTGATCGGATACCCCATGTTTACCGGTTCTGCCCAGCTTCCGTCTTTTTTCTTCTTTGAATAGAAGACGTCGTATCCACCCATATTAAAGTGCCCGTAAGAACTGAAATATAGTGTCTGTCCGTCCATGCTTATAACCGGACATTCTTCATTGTACCTGCTGTTAATGGTTGGTCCAAGGTTAACCGGCACTCCCCATGATCCGTCCGGCAGCCTTTCCGATGTGTAAATATCCAGGTTGCCATTGGTCCCTTTCCGGTTGCTGGTGAAATAAAGAGTTTGTCCGTCCCTGCTGAAACTTCCAAAAGACTCCCAGTACTTGGTTGAGATGTTTTCCCCCATCTTCACGGCCGGTATCCAGAAACCATCTACAAACTTGCTGTAATAAAGGTTACCAATATAATCGTCATCAAAATAGAGGATCATTTCGGTCCCGTCATAGGAGAGCCCCACAGGGTAAATATCCTTGTCAAATCCGAGCATTGAGGTAATGGACATGGGATACGACCACCCACTGTCTGTTTTCTCGCAGAACAGCGCTTCGTCGAAAAATGGCTGTTCTGTGATGAAGGCCATCTTTGTACCATCCCCTGAAATAACCGGGTCAATATCTGCATACCTGGTGTTCACAGTAGGTCCGAGTAACGTCATATCGATATCCACAGGCATGCTCTTTAAACGTTTGGCATTCTGACAGGCCTTGATCTGTGCTTGAACCAGTCCTGCATCGTACACTTCCCGGTCCATGATCTTCTGAAATTCCCGGAAGGTATTGATGGCCCTGTCCAGCTGCTCATTGACCAGGTATGCCTCACCCAGGTAATAAAGTACGTCGGGCGGGGCGGTCCTCTCCTTGAAGCTGTTTAACTTGTAATCAGGATTGATGTTATCACTTGCATCGAGAAGGTAAGATATGGATTGGTCTTTTCTGTAAGGGTCGTTGAGCAGACAGATCCCGATCTTATATTTCAGGTTATCGTTGTCCGGATCGGAATTCAGCAACTTCATATAAAGCAGGTAGGCATCGGGGTACTCCTCAAAAAGGAACCATGATTCTGCATCAAGAAAAATATTTCGTAAGGAATCCCGCTGGGCGAACAGGGTTCCCGGAATGAAAAGCAAAAGCAGTAAAAATGGGAACAGAAATCTTTTCATACGATTTAGCAGTTTTGCTAAATTTAGTTAAAATATCCCGTTATATCTGCCTGAAATTCCGTGTGATTATTAACAGGTCATTGAATACACGGTAGTCTTTCGCGTATACCACGTTGATCTCTTTTCTTCTTTCAGGATGGAGTTTATCCGGGGGGATATGGCTGCCGGGACTGAGTATCCCCCGCTTTAACAGTGGCAGGTCGGGGACTTCCTCGTTCTCCGGTTTAATATAACCCACCCAGGTCCGTATCCCCAGTAAAACCTGCACGCAATGCCCCACGCTTTTCAGTTTTCCTTTAACAAAAAGGAACCAGAACGGGAAGGTGAGAAGCAGCAGCAGGGACGAAACCACATCAAATAATCTCTTATTCCTCCGGTTGGACTCCCTGCCGATGGAATTGAAATGAATGGTATAGAGGTCACCCGCAGTATTGATGGAGTTGCTTCCGATAATTGAGAGGCTCTCGGGAGGAGCGATCTTAAAATCCAGTGAGGCCCCGATAAGCCGTGTCATGATCCGTATAATTCCCTGTGAGGGAAGATCCTTTGAGCAGAAAACGATCTCATCGATCCGGTTAATGCTGACAATATCATGGATCTGATCCATATTTCCGATATACCCGGGTCCGGTTTGATCCGGGGAGGCGGAAACAAATCCTATAATATCGGGCTTTGCCTGTGTTTCCATCAGCAGAGTGCTCACCCGGTGCGCCTCCTCCTCATTACCGACGATCACCATCCGTTTCTGTTTATTAAGATCAATTTCATAATCCCTGAAACGGGCCAGGTGAAAGAGCATCCTGATCCCGAGGGTGCTTATGATCGCCCATGCCGAACCCAGGAATATGAGTGCCCTGGAGAATCTCCAATTCAGTGGAAGCAAGGCATAGATGACCAGGATCACCAGGGTGCCGATAATGTGACCCTTCAGGAAAGAAAAGACCTTCAGTGGTTTGTCGTATCCTCCTGAATAGTAGATCGAAATGAGCCAAACCAGGATGTAAACCGGAACCACCGCCCTGAGGAAAAGGGGTGGGTAATATCCCGGCATGTCAAACCTCACCTGTTCCCAGAACGGGAGGGCGAACATATATCCAAGGTATATGATAACGGCGTCCAGGACGGGTCTGTAGATCCTGGAGATAAAGCGGCGGGCTACCGAGAGTGCGGCCCTGAAGTATATGGCAAGGTTGATCAGAATGCTGAATGTCCTTGCTTTCCGGGAGGTGAAATGCTTCCCGGCAAAGATTATCATGGCCTGGTAGAACATTTTCACATAGTTGAGGCTTCCCTTTTTCGTGCTTTCCCCTTTATAATGAATAATTGTGGTACCGGGAAAATAGTAGTTATGGTATCCCGCTTCCGTGATCCGGTATGAGAGATCTATATCCTCTCCGTACATGAAAAAGGATTCATCCAGCAGTCCGGTCTTCTCAAGTGTCTCTTTCCGGATAAACATAAAGGCACCCGCGAGAATGTCAACGCGATGCGTCTTTTCCCTGTCCAGGTACCCCAGGTGATACCTGCCGAACCTGCGCGATCTGGGAAATAGTGAAGAGAGTCCGAACATTTTGTAGAAAGAGACCATGGGAGTTGGCAGGGAACGCTTTGATTCGGGAAGGAATTCCCCTTTCCCGTCGATCATTTTCACCCCCAGTGCGCCCGCATCGGGGTGGGCATCCATAAACTCTATGCACTTCTTAAAGGTGTCCTCTTCCACCACGGTATCCGGATTGAGCAACAGCACGTAGCGTCCGCCGGACATCTTTATGGCCTGGTTGTTGGCCTTGCTGAATCCCAGGTTCTGGTGGTTCTCAATGATCTTTACCCGGGGGAACTTCTCCCTGATGGCACCCACCGAACCGTCCACAGAATTATTATCCACCACCCATACCTCTGCATCGATCCCTTCCATTGCCCGCTGAACAGCGTGCAGGCACTGTTCGAGAAAATGCCTGACATTATAATTAACTATGATTATCGATAGAATCATAACTTATTGCATAAACTCAGTGCATACTGCATAGTGCATAGTGCATAGTGGATAGTTCTCAGTGTGGTGCATGGTGCATAGCATGACTGGTGGCAACTTTTTTCAGACTTCATCTCCACGGTCAGGTATTCGCTATATCGATATCCAGTTCGACCTGGTTGTGGAGAAGGTCTTCCATTATTTCTCTTTTGCGTATAAGGTAGTCTTTCCCT
Source organism: uncultured Bacteroides sp. (assembly GCA_964536755.1). Taxonomy (GTDB): domain Bacteria; phylum Bacteroidota; class Bacteroidia; order Bacteroidales. Next base: position 4,741 of record CAZIAU010000068.1, read on the forward strand.
TCATGTACCAGCACCTCGGCCGGCCGCAGCCTTGAATTGTAGTTTGAGGACATGGCATAACAGTAGGCTCCAGCATTTTTAAAGAGCAGGTAATCCCCCTCCGACGCTTCGGTGATCTTGCGGTTCCAGCCGAACGTATCGGTTTCACAGATGTATCCCACCACAGTGTATATCCTGGTTTTGCCTTCAGTCTTGCTTATATTGATGATCTCGTGGTAGGCATCGTAGAACATGGGCCTGATAAAGTGATTCATGCCGGTGTCGAGTCCCGCAAATACAGTGGATGTTGTCTGCTTGATCACGTTTACCCTTGCAACGAAATAGCCTGCCTCGCTCACCAGGAATTTCCCCGGTTCGAAGATGAGGGTCAGGTCCCTTCCATACTCATCGCAGAACTGGTTGAACCTGGATGAAAGGTGTTCCCCGAGGGATTCTATATCGGTCGAAACGTCATCCATCCGGTAGGCCACCTTGAACCCGCTTCCGAAATCAATATATTCAAGCTCCTTAAAACCCGTGGCTGTTTCGAACATAATCTCGGTGGCCCTCAGAAAGACATCAATGTCAACAATATCGGAACCGGTGTGCATGTGGATCCCTTCCACCTTCATGCGATTGGTTTCCACGATCCGGTGCACGTGGGGCATCTGATATATGGAGATGCCGAATTTTGAATCGATATGTCCCGTGGAGATCTTGTGGTTGGCCCCGGCAAGGATATGAGGATTTATCCGGACACAGACCGGGACTTTTGATCCGTATTTATGTCCAAACTCCTCCAGGATCGCAATGTTATCGATATTGATCCGGACACCCTGTTCCACGGCTTCCTCGATCTCTTCGATGGATACGCAGTTGGGGGTAAAGAGGATGTCCTGCGGATCGAAGCCTGCCCTGAGTCCCAGGTTCACCTCCTGGATAGATACCGCGTCCAGTCCCGATCCCAGCTGACAGAAGAGTTTGAGCACGTTAATATTTGTGAGTGCCTTGCAGGCATAATTTATCTTCACCCTGGTTTTGCTGAATGCTCCGGTGATCCGCCGGTACTGTCTGATCATCCCTGCGCTTTCATAGATATAGAGGGGCGATCCGTGCTTCTGAGCAAGGCTGACCACGGGTATCCCGTCTATTATATACTGGTTATTCTTAACTTCCATAGGGATTGTTTTTAAAGGTTTCCTCGAATGAGGTCCGGTTGAGTATGGACCGGCCAAGGGTTACCTCATCGGCATATTCCAGGTCGTCGCCGATGGCCACACCACGTGCCAGGGTGGAAATGGTAACCTGGTATGCTTTCAGCTTACGGTAAATATAAAAATTGGTCGTATCTCCCTCCATGGTGGTGCTCAGTGCCAGTATGATCTCTTTGCACTGCCCGGATTTTACTTTTTCTTCAAGGGAATCGATGGTCAGGTCGGCCGGACCGATCCCGTCCATGGGTGATATAATTCCTCCCAGCACATGATACACTCCCATGTATTGCTGTGTGTTCTCCACCGACATTACATCCCGTATCGATTCCACCACACATATGGTCTGCCGGTCCCGGTAAGGATCTGAGCAGATATGACACACTTCTGTGTCAGAAATATTGTGGCACTCTTTACAGGTGATTATCTCCTGTTTCATGCGAAGGATGGTCTGGCCAAAGTGTTCCACCTCTTTATCATCCTGTTTGAGCAGGTGCAGAACAAGCCTGAGGGCACTTTTTTTGCCTATGCCCGGCAGTGAGGAAAACTCCTGGACGGCTTCCTCCAGTAATTTGGATGAATAGGTATACTGCATATCGTCCTTCTCTGCGTTTCCGCGTTTCCGCGTTTCAAAAATAATACTAATAATTTCATTCGTTATTATATAATTTATTTATGTTCTTTACATTTCGTGCAATTTTTACCCGTGATTGATTGAGAACGCTTTGTCGTCCACACTTATAATAATCATTATTGCAGGCTATTTCCTGCTGTTGCTTTTGATCTCATGGATCACGGGAAAGGGTGCGGGGAACAATGCATTTTTCCTGGGTGACCGGAAATCGCCCTGGTATATAGTTGCCTTCGGTATGATCGGGGCCTCCCTTTCGGGAGTGACATTCATTTCGGTTCCGGGCTGGGTGGTGGACAGCCAGTTCTCCTATATGCAGATGGTGCTGGGATACCTGGTAGGTTACGCTGTCATTGCCAATCTGCTCCTGCCACTCTATTACAGGTTGCAGCTCACCAGTATATACAGGTACCTGCAGGATCGTTTCGGCCGCTTCTCCTATAAGACCGGGGCCTCTTTTTTTCTTCTTTCCAGGATTATCGGTGCCTCTTTCCGGCTGTTCCTGGTGGCCAATGTGTTGCATATTACTGTGTTCCGGAACTGGAATGTTCCATTTTACGTCACGGTGCTTGTTACCATTGCCCTGATCTGGCTCTATACCAACAGGGGAGGGATCAAAACCATTATCTGGACCGATACCCTTCAGACTTTAAGTATGCTCATTGCCCTGGTCGTATCCATCATACTGATTATAAGATCCATGGACCTTTCACTGGGGGAGATGGTCTCGCGTGTGGCCTCGGGGACAGATTCGAAGATCTGGGTCTTTGGCAACTGGCACCTGGAGAACCATTTTGTCAAACATTTCCTCAGCGGGGCATTTATTACCATCGTGATGACCGGACTGGACCAGGACATGATGCAGAAGAATCTGAGTTGCAGGAACATCAGGGAAGCAAAAAAGAACGTCTACCTGATGAGTATCTCCCTGGTGCCTGTGAACCTGGTCTTTCTTTTCCTGGGAGCGCTCCTGATACAGTTTGCACAATACAAAGGCATTGCTATGCCCGGGTCCACCGATGACCTGTTTCCCATGATCGCCACGGGTGGTTACCTTCCCCAGGTGGTCGGAATCTTTTTCATTGTGGGACTCGTGGCTGCTGCCTACTCCAGTGCGGATTCGGCACTGACGGCGCTGACCACCTCCTTTACAGTGGATATCCTTGAGGGGGAGCGCTGGGACGAACGAACGTTATCCCGCAACAGGCGCCGGGTACACCTGGGTATCTCCGTTATGCTGGGAATTGTGATCATGCTGTTCAGGGCAATTAATGATGAGAATGTCATATCTGCCATTTTCCGTGTGGCCGGCTACACCTACGGTCCGCTGCTGGGTCTTTATGCATTCGGCCTGTTCACCCGCAGGCCGGTACGTGACAGGTGGGTTCCCCTGCTGGCCATCCTTTCACCTCTTCTCACTTTCCTGCTGGGTCATTTCTCCGAACAGCTCTTTGGCGGCTACCGGTTCGGGTTTGAACTGCTGATCGTCAACGGGGCCATCATGTTCGTCGCGCTGCTCCTCACAAGTGCCAGGTACACAGTCCGTAGTGCATGAAAGTGCACAGGGACAGCTTCCAATCCATTTCTCCTTAAAGCATCCAAAACTTCAATTCATCAGCTGCCTTTGCTGCTAGCCCAAATGTAGCCAGATACTCTTCCGGAAAATGTTTTAGATTATTAGTAACTATCACATTAGCATTTGTTTTTATCGCTGCGGCCAGCACATGTTTATCTTTGATGTCAGGTAGACAAATCTAATATGCAAGTAAATCTGACGCTATGTATCATAGAGTCCGTTTTCTTCATCCAGTTCCATTAATCTCTGGATATTGGTTCTCTGTTTAACTTTCATTTGCTTTTTATACCTGGCAACATCTTCGAATTTGATCCTTCTATGCTTCCCCACTCTGGTATAAGGAAGAGTTCCTTCCTCTAACAGTCTAACTACGTGAGGCCTTGAGCAGCCTAGAAATCCGGCTGCAGCTTGGGTGGTTATTTCTGTAGCAATTGGGACTATTGATATTGGGTTACCTTTGCTTATCTCATGAAGAATTCTAGCCAATAGCTTTAAGGCACTTATAGGAACCTTGATTTTCTCATGAGTTTCTTCTATTTCTATTTCAGGATTTATGGTTTTCAGCTGCTCCAAAGAAGAAGCTAAAGCATCGTAAGATTCCATTGCTGCCTTCTGTTCTTCCTTCGTTGGCTTCCTAATTTCAATCGTTTCCATTTTGTTATTTCTTCAGTTCATGCATTACAAATAATCGAAATAATCGAAACAAACAAAATAAACGAACAGAATCTATCGGATTGTCATTCATAGAAATGCATAGGTAAATGAACCCTGATATAAAAGCTCCAAATGATACTATCGTCTGATACTATCATTTGATACTATCACTATTAGTATAAAAATTGGACCAGTTTTTCTATCTTATGCGATAGCCGCCCGGACAATTTCCCGGGCTTTTTCCAGTGCCTTTTCGATCCCGGCCGGGTTTTTGCCGCCCGCGGTGGCGAAGAAAGGCTGACCGCCTCCGCCACCCTGGATCTCCGGGGAGATCTCCCGGATCATCCCGGAAGCGTCCAGTCCGTGCTTTTTCTGAACCTCATCGGAGAGCATGATTGCCAGGTGAGCTTTCCCGTTTACCTCGGCTCCCAGTACCAGGCAGATCCTTTTGTGCTTTGACCTTATCTGGAATGCAAGGTCCCTTAACTGTGAGGAATCGTCTATTTCGATCCGGGAAATGATCACACTGGTATCTCCGATCTTTTCTATTTTATTCTCGAGGGTTTTTATAATATCTCCCACTATATTTTTCCGGAACCTTTCCACCTGCCTGACCAGCCGGGAATTTTCTTCAACCATGGAGTTAACCGCTTTCACCAGGTCCTTTTGCTTCTCGAAGTTGCCGGCGATCTGCCTCACCATGTCCATCTGTTCGTCGATGTATCGTTCGGCTGCCTCCCCGGTAAATGCCTCGATCCGGCGGATCCCGGCAGCAATGGAAGACTCCCGGAAGATCCTGAAGATCCCGATCTGTCCCGTGGCCTGCACATGCGTTCCCCCGCATAGTTCCACGGTATCCCCGAATTTGATGACCCTGACCGCATCTCCGTATTTTTCCCCGAAAAGGGCCATGGCTCCCATCTCCCTGGCTTTGTTCATGGGAAGATCGCGGTGCTCCTCCAGGTGGCTGTTCCTGCGGATCATCCGGTTCACGCTGTGTTCCACCTCCCGGATCTCCTCGTCGCTCATTTTCCGGAAATGGCTGAAATCAAAACGCAGGTAGTCCGGTTCCACAAG
>CAZIAU010000069.1:0-9864 GCA_964536755.1 uncultured Bacteroides sp.
ATAAAGGCTTTAAATGCAAATGCCATACGGAAGCATTATCCGGCAAACGAGTTAATGCTCGATTTCTGTGATCAATCAGGCCTGGTATTCTTTGAAGAGATCCCGGCATGGCAGCTCACACCTCCGATGATGGCCAATCCTGTTGTAAAACAGAAAATGAAGGACCAGTTCGTTGAAATGGTCAACCGGGACTATAACCATCCATGCATATTCTGCTGGAGCATAGGTAATGAATGGCGTGATATGGAAGAAAGCTTCGAGCACATCAGGGAAGTGCTTCTGTTTGCACAGGACGTTGATTCCACACACTTTGTGACCCTGGTCAGAGGAGGTGCCAATTATGACAAAACTTACGAATATTCAGATCTCTATACTACCAACTGGGCTGAATATGAATGGTATGAAGGACCCACAGTGCCGGATTCAACAGTCGCAAAGGCCAGGATAGGCAGGTTGGAGGCAATTCACCAAACTCTACCCGATCACCCCATTATCCTTTCAGAATGTGGTGGTGCAGGTTCGCAGGCCGGATGGCATAACTGGGGGAATGTTAAATGGAGTGAAGAATACCAGGCCATTAACACTGAAGAATCGGCTAAATTCTCACTTTACACGGAGTGGATGTCCGGTGGGATCATCTGGCAATTTTGTGATACCAGGTCTGCCCCGACCAGAATACTCAGTGCCAGGCTCAGGGGATGGAACGTCAAGGGGATCGTAGACAATTACCGCCACCCGAAGATGTCCTATTACAGGCTCCAGGAGCTATTCGGAGAGTATCAGGAAGAGAATGGAAAAGAGTGATCAGTGTACTATGCCAGGATACCAGTTCACAGCATTGGAATAGTATATTTTCCGCAATACCTCTTCATCCAGTTTCAGTCCGACAAATGAATTATCAACGTTTGGAGATTCCAGCGTTTCGTCCGTTGCCAGGTATTTCCAGTCTCCCTTCCACTTTCTTTCAAGGGAGCCTTTCCGTTCCTCGAAATCCTCGTCAGCCGTAATCCCGAAATCGGTCCCGTACAACAGCCGGTCCTGGTACCTGATTATAAAGTCCCTCACCTTCTCCCTGTCCTGGTATTGCAAGGAGCCCATACGGGCCGACATATCCACAGCAAAATTAGGATATCTGTCAAGGCGCAGGGCCAGCTCATCCACATCCCATTCGAGGCTTCCCAGGTGTGCCCCGATCAGCCTCAGGTCCGGGTGTCTGGCAAGAAGATTGTCCCGGGATTGAATCAGCGCATCATACGACGGATAATCGGGATGCAGATACATATGGTACTCCGGATGCGCCCTGTAATAATTCTTATTGTTATTAACGGTCATTGAATCGATGGGCATCCAGCAATTCTTGGGCTCCCCTATATGGGCCACAACCGGTTTATTATTCTGGATGATAAAGTCAAAGACCGGATCAAACCTGGGATCATCAATGAAAATGAACTGACCCAGGCTGTCCCGGAACGTCATCCCGATATCTTTCCAGACTTTGACCCCTATGGCACCCTCATTGAAATCCTCGTCAAGATTCCGGATCACTTCCCCGGCCCAGCCTGGCTCCCCGAAGTTTTCCATGGAAAAGGTAGTTATGATGGATATTCTGTCAGGATATCTTTCCTGCACCTCCTTTGCCAGTTGCATCTGTTCATCAATGTAGTCCTGGCTGGCCGACCTGGTACAGATTGAGAGTAATTTGAATCCCTCAGCCTTGGCATATTCCATTACTGCCGGCTGGGTTGTCCTTATATGCACGTGTGCATCTATTTTCGTCATCTCACTATAGAGATCGGATTGTTTCACACTGCAGGATACCATAAGAATTAAGGTCATAAAGACCCCGCTAATAATAATTTTATAGAATCTCATAACTAACGGATTATTTAAAACTAATTTATTGTAAAACTATTTCATTTTTATGATAATCCCTTACATTTATGAGGATATCGTTAATATTTGAAGATCTCATGCTATATCTGAAGAGTCTCTTTCTCCTGGTGGTTGCAGTCTCGTTACATTCGTGCCGTTCCGGTCATCAGGGGAATGACCCCGAAAACCCTTTGAATTCATTCGAAAGGGTTCTCTACAACAATCCTGAAGCGAATGCTGACCTGGGTGTCGGGCTCTGGGCCTGGCCATTACCGATGGATTATGACGGGGACGGGGACCTTGACCTGGTTGTCAGCTGTCCCGATAAACCTTATAACGGCACATATTTTTTTGAGAATCCTGACGGTAATGTGAAAATGCCCCGTTTTCTACCTGGGGTCAAGATCGGTAAGGGAATGAAAAATATAGTGGTATCTCATCCGGATGGAAAGCCGCGGGTTCTTGTTTCCAATATTGAATACCTGGATTTTACTGAAAAGGTCTATTCAGTGCCGGAGGAGGTTCTCCCCAGGGAAATAATGCCGGGAAGCATGGGAAGGCAGCGATTCAATATCGTGAGGTACCGGGACTATGATGGTGACGGAATGACTGACCTTATTATCAGCATAGACGACTGGGGGGACTACGGATGGGATAATGCCTTCAATGATCAGGGAGTATGGACCCGTGGCCCGCTGCACGGTTACGTATATGTGGCCAGGAACAGGGGAACAGCTGATAAACCGGAGTATGAGACACCGTTCAGGTTACAGGCAGAGGGTGAGGACATCGATGTTTTCGGGGCTCCGTTTGGTGATCTGGCTGATTATGATGGTGACGGAGATCTTGACCTGCTCTGCGGGGAGTTCCTCGACGGCTTCAATTACTTTGAGAACAGAGGTACACGCAAAGACCCTGTATACTCCCGTTTAAGAAGGTTATCCGACGGGGAAAAAGAGGTGAAAATGGACCTGCAGATGATTACACCAACATCCATCGACTGGGATAAAGACGGTGATATTGATATAGTTGCAGGTGATGAGGACGGACGGGTGGCATTTATCGAGAATACGGGGCGGGTCCTGAATGGCATGCCCTTATTCCTTCAGCCGGACTATTTCAAACAGGTACCTGAATACCTGAAATTCGGGGCACTGGTCACACCGGTAAGCACCGACTGGGATAATGATGGTGACGAAGACCTGGTTTGCGGCAATACTGCAGGATACATCGGCTTTATTGAAAACCTTGACAATGGCGATCCCCCCGCCTGGGCTGCTCCCGTGTACCTCAGGGCAGAGGGCAGGCCCATCAGGATCCTTGCCGGTTATAACGGTTCGATCCAGGGACCCGCGGAAGCCAAATGGGGATATACCACCCTGAGCGTGGCTGACTGGGATCATGACGGGCTGAAGGATATCGTTACAAATTCTATCTGGGGAAAAATCATCTGGTACAGGAATACCGGGGATAAGGGAAATCCCGTACTTTCACAGGCCGAGCCCATTGAAGTGGAATGGAACGGGTTAAACCCCAAGCCGGAATGGAACTGGTGGGACCCGTCGGGAAAGGAGCTTGTGACCCAGTGGAGGACAACCCCCGATGTGGTGGACTGGGACAGGGATGGACTGAATGACCTGGTAATGCTGGACCATGAAGGGTTTCTCGCCCTGTTCAGGAGAATAAAGAAGGATAAAGAGCTTTTACTTTTACCCGGCGAACGCATTTTCACAGGCTATGAAATGGCACAGGACGGGACCACTGTTTCTGATGAATCGGGATTGTTAAGATTAAACCCGGGTGTGGCAGGGAAAAGCGGCAGAAGGAAGATCTGTATCACGGACTGGGACGGGGATGGTCTGCCAGACCTTCTGGTCAATTCTCAAAATGTCAATTTCTTAAAAAATATGGGCGACTCTGCCGGATTTGCCAGGATCCAAGATATGGGGCCGTTGGATAGTTTGGCAATACTTGCCGGCCATTCAACAAGTCCGACGATTGTTGACTGGAACAGGGATACTGTTCCCGACCTTCTGGTGGGTGCCGAGGACGGGCATTTTTACTACCTGCCTCACCATTAAGTAGATTCTGGGGAAAAAACCATAGATTCAAGTATGAAGAATAGTATAAAACTTGTTGTAATTGTAATTATTGGTCTGATAATGAGTTTTCTGCCTGCCCCGGAAGGGCTTACACGCGAGGGGTGGGTCTTCTTTTCTCTCTTTGTGTGCGTATTTATCGGATTAATTCTTGAACCCCTTCCTTCAGCATATATTGTTCTCCTGGGAGTGGCCATCGCATCCATAATAAAAATAGGGCCGCCGCTGGACCCTTCGGGGGTGATAACTTCCTCAAAAGCCATTGCATGGGGATTTTCAGGCTTTTCCAATACAACCGTATGGCTGATCGTTATCGCCTTCATGTTTGCACTGGGATACGAGAAGACCGGACTGGGTAAGCGTATTGCACTCCTGCTGGTAAGCAAAATGGGGAAAAGTACCCTGGGACTGGGGTATGCCATTGCTCTGGCAGATCTGATCCTTGCACCGTTCATGCCATCAAATACGGCGAGAAGCGGGGGTACCATTTTCCCCATAGTTAAGAACATCCCCGTTCTCTATGGTTCGACACAGGAGAATGAGCCCCGTAAAATCGGTGCATACATAAGCTGGGTAGCTTTCGCCAGTACCAATGTTACCAGTTCGATGTTCTATACTTCACTGGCAACAAACGTACTGGCCAAGAGCCTGATAGAAGATTTGGGAATAGCAACCCCCTCATGGTCCCAGTGGTTCCTCTACTTTTTACCCGTTGGCCTGTTACTAATACTATCTGTCCCCCTGCTTACTTATTTCGTTTACCCCCCAACCATTAAAATCTCCACGAATATTCCACTGTGGGCCAGAAATGAGCTTGAGAGGATGGGGAAAACAAGCAGAGAGGAGATAATTATGACCATCCTTGCAGGCCTGGCCCTCCTGTTATGGATACTGGGGAGTTTCCTGGGGATCCACCCGACAGTTTCAGCCCTGGGGGTTTTATGCCTGATGGTCCTGTTCAGAATTATTACCTGGAATGATATCCTGACCAATAAAGCGGCATGGAATGTTTTTATATGGTTTGGAGCCATGGTCACACTTGCCGGGGGACTGAATAACGTGGGGTTCCTGGACTGGTTTGCCAATAAAATCACATCGGTGATCTCATCCTATCCGCCCGGGGTTATACTTGTACTGCTATTGCTCGTATTCTATTTTGTCCATTATCTGTTCGCAAGCTCAACAGCCCATGCAACTGCTTTACTGACTTTATTCCTGGTGGCAGGCAGCAAGATTGCAGGATTGAATTTCCCGCTGCTGACCCTGCTCCTGTTGTATTCACTGGGTCTGATGGGGGTGCTTACACCCTACGCCACCGGTGCCAGCCCCATCTGGTATGGCCTGGGATATATCGGGTCAAGGGATTACTGGAAACTGGGAGCCTTTTTCGGGATTATATTTATAGCGGTGTTACTGCTGGTCGGGATCCCCTGGATTAAGTTGTGGATTTAGAATTGATCTGTCGACTGGTAAATCTATCTTAATAAGAAGATAATACCAGCTCTAATGTATCAGGTCCTTTAATACATCCACCACTGCATCGCCGCACTCCACTGTAGTGGCTTTGCCACCCATATCAGGGGTATGGGCTATTTTCTCCTTCAGGACCGTTTCAATGGCCTTCATAATGGACCCTGCAGCTTCCGGTTGCCCCAGATGTTCCATCATCATGGCAGCCGACCATATGGTGGCAATGGGATTGGCAATCCTTTTACCCGCTATGTCCGGTGCCGATCCGTGAACCGGCTCAAACATGGAAGGATGTTTTCGTTCAGGATTTATATTGGCCGAGGCAGCTATTCCAATGGTACCAGCAATGGCAGGTGCCAGGTCAGACAGGATATCCCCGAAAAGATTGGAGCCAACAACCACATCATACCAGTCGGGGTGCAGAACAAAATAGGCCGTTAATATATCAATATGGTACTGGTCCGTGCGGATATCGGGATACTCTTTTTTAATTTCCGCAAAACGCTCATCCCAGAACGGCATGGTATGAACAATCCCATTGGATTTGGTGGCAGAGGTCACATGTTTGTCAGGCCGCGTCCTGGCAAGCTCAAATGCATAACGCATTACCCTGTCCACTCCCTTACGGGTAAAAACAGTCTGCTGGCTCACCACTTCATCATCTGTACCGTGGAAGATCCTGCCACCTATCTCGGAGTACTCTCCTTCATTATTTTCCCTGACAATCATCAGGTCGATATCTTCTGCAGTTCTTCCTGCCAGGGGACACGGAATCCCTTCAAACAGTCTTACAGGGCGCAGGTTGATATACTGGTGAAACGCTCTCCTGATAGGAATTAACAGACCCCAGAGAGAAATATGGTCAGGTACCCCGGGAAAACCGACTGCACCGAGAAAGATTGCATCCTTCCCGGCAAGCCGCTGCAGGCCGTCATCAGGCATCATTTTACCGGTCCTGGCAAAATGCTCACAACTCCAGTTAAATTCATCCCAGGCAAAAGAGATATTAAATCGTGAACTAATACTTTCAAGTATCTTAAGTCCTTCCGGGATAACCTCCCTGCCTATTCCATCACCCGGAATTACCGCAATATTCAGTTGACTCATATGATTTTTTTTTGCTTACAATAAATATACCCAATTGATTCTTTAAATATAGTCAAAGTATATCCGGACTGGTACCCTGCAAATGATCAGACTTTTCCACACGGGGTGAATGTGAACGATTCAGATTCCTCCAGATCCAGCTCAACAGAAGTCTCCCTGTAGACAATTCTCGTTTTACCGCCTTTCATTGCAACAATAGTGGCACTGTAAAGATCCCCGTCCTTCCAGTAGATATCAACCCGGAAGTTACCTCTTGCCCTGATCCCTTCTATATGTCCATCGGGCCAATCCGATGGCAGGGCCGGCAAAAGCCTTATCGTTCCGTCTTCGTGTGACTGGATGAGCATCTCGGCGATACCGGCCGTTGCGCCAAGGTTCCCGTCTATCTGGAAGGTATGTGGGGGATGAAGGTCGAAAAGGTTTGGGGAAACCTGGTTCCGGAGCAGTTCCGTGATATGGAAGTTACAGGCGTCCCCTTTGAACAGGCGGGCATAAAAGTTAATGACCCAGGCGCGGCTCCATCCGGTCTGTCCGCCTCCCTCATCCAACCTCTTTTCCAGGGTCTTTCGAGCTGCCTCGAAAAGATCCGGGGTCGCCTCCGTGATCTGTCCGGATGGATAGAGTGCGAACAGGTGGGATATGTGCCGGTGACCCGGTTCAGCATCTTCATAATCCTCATACCACTCCTGGATCGTGCCGTCGGCACCTATCTTTGTAGCCGGTAATTTATCCAGGGCAGCCGTGATCTCCCCTGTCAGTTCATTTATGGATAATAATTCCTCCGATCGCAGGCAGGCGTTAAACAGGTCCCGGATTATCTGAATATCAATGGCGGCAGCTACTGTATTTCGTAATCGATCGCCCGATACCGGGTCGATATAACTGTTTTCCGGTGAATAGGAGGGTGAGGTCACCAGTTCCCCTTTTTCATTCTCAACCATGAAGTCGAGAATAAATCGTGATGCTCCCCGGATAACCGGGTAGACCGTGTCCAGGAGATACTCAGGGTCACCGCTGAATTCGTAGTGCCTCCACAGGGAGAGTGACATCCAGGCACCTGCCATAGGAAAGCAGTATCCGTTGTTCACCTGGGATGATGATGTGGACCCCGACGGGGTCGTCCTTCCGAAAGGATTGGCAACATGATGGGCAACCCAACCATCCGAACCGATAAACCTCCGGGCTGTTTCCTCCCCCTTTTCCGATAAGCGGAACATGAAATCCGAAAGCGGAACAAATGTTTCCGGGAGATTACAGACATCTGCAGGCCAGTAGTTCATCTGCAGGTTGATGTTCAGGTGATAATCGGATTCCCACCTGGCCCAGATCTCGTTATTCCATATGCCCTGGAGGTTCGCCGGCATATTAGCCTTTCCTCCCGAACTGGACATCAGAAGGTACCTGCCATACTGGAAAAAGAGTTGTGTCAGATAATTATCATGCCCGTTCACCGACAGATTCTTGATCCGCCGGTCGGTGGGAATGGTATCTTCCTCCAGGTCACTGATCCTGAAATCGATCCTGTTGTAAAGCTGTGAATGGTCTTTCACATGTTCAGCTCTTATCACCTCGTACGGGGTTTCAAGAGCTCTGGTCAGGATGGCCAGGGAAGTTTGTTCTGCGTTGATGCTGCGGTCGAAATCCATCATGGCGGGATTGTAATCGGTGGCCGCACTTACGATAACTGTGAACTCATCTGCATCTTCTATTATCAGAAGTTCCTTACCGGAGGAGAGTTTCCCCCTTTCAGGTTGAACAGCAACATGTGCCGCGAACTTCATATGATACCCTCCCTGACCGGAGCCGCCCAGGTTATCATCAAATCCTTCCGGATCGTCATATATCTGTCCGTCAATACACAATATGTTATTCTCATCCGTATGGATCTGAACATCTTTCTCCCTTTCAAACCGGATCTCACATGTTGATGGCCGTTTCCTTAATCCTGAGAAATGGTAGAATATGGCATTGTAGGATGATGAAATGAATGATTCCCTGATGTACCTTTTCCCGTCAATCTCATATTTCACAGTAGCTATACCGTTCTCAAGGTCAAGGGATCGGCGATAGTTTTCCGGTCGCATATGGTCAAACCTGATGAACAGGTCACCCAGTGTGGTATATGACCGGATGGAGGTTGGAGAGACTGCCAGGTGCTCCATGGCATATTCCAGTGCCTCCTCATACCTGCCATCAAGATTGAGCTTCTGAAACCTGGCATAATGCTTCCTAATATCGTCCGGGTATGGATTCTCGGGACAACCCGCCCAAAGGCTTTCCTCGTTAAGTTGCAGCTGTTCTTCCTCAACACCCCCGTAAACCATTGCACCGAGCCTTCCGTTTCCCAGGGGCAAAGCCTCAAACCAGTCCCCCGCCCCTCTCTCATACCATAATTGTTCGCTCAGCTGTTCATCCCTGTTGCATGAGACAAGGGAGACGACTATTAAACAACCCAGGATATATCTCAACTTCATGGTCCTATTGTTACCAGTTTCATGCTATGGCGCGGCAGCAGAAGTTCCATCACCATTTCACCGTCACTGCTCCTCTCATGTGACGAAGCAGTTACTGCAAGTTCGGCAGCATCTTCCAGTCTATTCAGATCCGCATCACCTGATGTTTCAGGTGATCCCTGTTCCTGCCACGCCCTGTAGGTATTATTGTTTTCCCGATCCAGGCTGCAGGTTTCCACCCTGTAGATCCCATCGGGTATTCCTGAAATCTTTATGCTTACCCGGTCCGAAACCGACAGATCATCATCGGTTTCGTTGTAGTTATATACAAGCAGCTGAACCTCTTCCCGGGATGATCGGGCAGCAAGCAATCCCAGGCGTCCCCCCGTCCGAGGTTCACTGACTTCCAGACGGTCACTCCCAAGCTGGGCGAGCATCTCAAAGCCTGTAAGTATTGGTTTCGGTATATTACCGGCGGTTAAAAGGGTTCGGTGACCCACGAAAAACCGGTCCATTTCAGCCTCCCAGGCCCCTCCCCAGTACAGCAACATGGAGGTCGGAAAATCATAATTATCCTCAATGGCATAAAGGCAATCGACCAGTTTCACCAGAAAAAGAGCCGATTCCTCGCTGTTCCTGTATTGGAGATCGGGATAGTCGGCCACGTTTTTCTGGAAATGTGAGGACATACCCCACTCATTCAGATGGAATTCCACCCCTTCAAGCCGGTCATATTTTTCCAGCAACCGGGACAACCAGAGCACAGACTGGGAAAACCGCTGGACCTGTGGTTGAATAACAGGTTCTCCGTTCAGCCAGGAGCCGGAAAGCCCGTATATGTGGTAGGAGATGAAATCGATTCT
>CAZIAU010000070.1:0-9806 GCA_964536755.1 uncultured Bacteroides sp.
TCAACTATCCTCCCTGCGATAGATCGATCGGTAAGGAAATGTTGTCCAAGATGTTTTTTAGGATGAACCATTTCAGTCAAAGTTAAAAGGATTTAGGTATTTTTGGAATGGTTAATAAAATTGCCATGATTAAACTTAAGAATCCATATGCAGAATACCCGGATTATAATTGTTTTGGCTGTAGTCCAACCAATCAGATGGGACTGAGGATGATGTTTTACGAGGATGAGGATGAAATTGTGTGTCACTGGAGGCCCGGCGAACAGTACCAGGGATTCCATGATATTCTCCACGGTGGCATTCAAGCCACCATGATGGATGAAATTGCAAGCTGGGTAGTCTTCGTGAAACTGGATACAGCAGGGGTTACATTCAGGTTGAATACCCGGTTTCGAAAACCCGTCAGCATATCCAGGGGTGAGGTTGTCCTGCGGGCAAAATTGATTAAACAGGAACGCCGTATTGCAACCATCAATGCTACGCTATTGAACGGAGATGGCAATCTCTGTTCTGAAAGTACAGTTGAATATTTCGTTTTTCCCCGCACCAGGGCTGTAAAAGAGATGCATTTTCCAGGCAGGGAAGCTTTTTATTGATTGATCCGGATGCAATACGATTTTGATAAAATAGTGGACAGGAAGGGTACTGAAAGCGTAAAACACGATCTGCTTCAGGCAATTTTTGGAAGAGATGACCTTCTGCCTATGTGGGTGGCTGATATGGATTTTGAAGTAGCAGATTTTATCAGGGAAGCAATGATCGACCGGATGAACCATCCGGTTTTTGGCTATACTTACCGTTCTGACAGATTTTCCAGCTCTGTTGTATCATGGCTGCAAAGGAGGCACGGATGGGAAGTGGAACCGGAAACGATCTGTTTTAGTCCGGGAATAGTGCCTGCACTCAATATGTTTGTTATGGAATTTACTGAACCCGGAGACAGGATTGCTGTACAACCCCCGGTATATTTCCCATTCTTCAATGCTATAAGAAATAATAACAGGGAGCTCATTTTTAACCAGTTAATTGAGAAAAATGGCAGATATGAGATGGATTTTAACCAGCTTGAAGAGCAATTCAGGAACGGGGTAAAAATGTTATTTTTGTGTCATCCGCATAATCCGGTTGGGAGAGCATGGAGAAGGGATGAACTTGAGCTGCTGGCCGAAATGGCTGTAAAATACGGGGTTATGGTTATCAGCGATGAAATTCATTCAGACCTGGTACTATTTGGAAGAAAGCATGTACCACTGGCCTCTCTGGGAAAGGAAATTTCGGACCTGACTATAACCTGTGTTGCTCCAAGTAAAACCTTTAACCTGGCAGGCCTATATACTTCTGTTGTAATAGCCGCCAATCCTGAACTGAGAAGACGCTATGTAAGGATCCTTGATGTGGTTCATGTGGGTGGCGATAATATCCTGGGCCAGGTTGCACTGGAAGCAGCCTATACTCATGGCGATGAATGGCTGGCGCAATTAAAAAAATATCTTGAACAAAACTATAAAATGCTATGCAAACTGCTCTCTGATTCGTTCCCGGAAATAACTGTATCACCCCTTGAGGCCACATACCTGGCCTGGCTCGATCTTTCATTCCTTAATAAAAATGATGCGGACCTGAAGTCATTTATTATTAACCATGCCAGGCTTGGGCTCAATGACGGACCTGTGTTCGGGCCGGGAGGGGAAAAACATCAGCGAATGAATATTGCTGCTCCGGCCCGGGTCATCCGGGAAGCAGCCATCCTTTTGATTGAAGCCATTAGAGCCGACCGCTGATCTTTTTTGTATATTTAGAGTTATATCAGGCCTGTGGAAATACAAATTATCATTTGATGAGATCCAGATTCTCCTTTACTTTAAAGATTACGCTGCCTTACCTGATAGTGGCTGCTTTATTTCTTGGAATATTCCTGGTTGACAGGGATGATATTCATACCACAATAGCCTGGATATCGGCAGCAGGTATTATATTAAGTATATTAGGAGGTATCTTAAACCTTATTTGGTTTAATACTCCTCTGATCCGGATAAGGAACCTGCTGATTCAGTTATCAGTGGGCAAAATGCCTGAGTTCTCAGCTGCGGGATCTAAAGATGAGATCGGAGATCTTGAGGGACAACTGGATAAGCATGTGAAAAATCTCAGGAAAATCTCTCAGTTTTTAAGGTCGTTGTCCTCAGGGGATTTTACAGAAGATTATACAAAACTCAGCAATGAGGATGAACTTGGAGAATCCTTACTAACTCTAAAAGAGAGTTTAATGGAATCTCAGAAAGATTCCGAATTACGCAGGCGGGAGGAAGAAAACCGTAGCTGGTCTGCTCACGGACTCGCAAAATTCAGCACCCTCTTCAGAGAGGCGGAAGATAATCTGCAAGAACTCTCACTGGTGTTGATGAAAGAACTGGTAGAATATACAGAAGCTGATGTGGGGTTGATGTTTATTGTTGTGGATGAAATAGAGGATCAGAACCAGGTGCTTCAACTATTCGGCAGTTATGCTTTTGATCGTGAAAAACACCTTGAACGCAACTTTTCTTTTGGTGAGGGTCTGGTTGGCAGAGCGGCTGTTGAGAAAGAGGTAATATATGTGACCGAACTTCCGGCGGATTATATGAAGATCCGCTCAGGCCTTGGAGAGGATGTTCCTGCCTCACTTCTCCTGGTTCCGGTTATGCTTGATAATAATGTGCTTGGAGTGATGGAACTGGCGTCACTGGTTGAGATACCATCATATCAGAGAGATTTCGTAAAGCAACTGAGTGATGCACTGGCAACCACACTGGCAAAAATCAAAGCCAATCTGCAGACAAAAATCCTCTTTGAACAATCCAAAAAACAGGCCGAAGAGCTTGCTTCCCAGGATATGGTTTTCAGACAGAAACTGGATAAACTTGAACGATCCAGGGATGAATACCTGATTAAAGAAGAAAAGTTACGTAAGGAGATAGAATTACTTCGAAAAGGATCCGACTGATCCACGTGATCATTTCCAATAAATTACATTCTGAAAGATAATATGGGCTTAACTGTCACATTGACATATATTACGGAAGATAATATGTCATTATGGCGTATTACAGACAGTGGCATAAGCTTTGATCTTGGGGTGACAAGAAAAATTTAATATTAACTTTTATAACAGGAGGACTTAAAATGTTAGCAAGAATAAATAAGCGTTATGTACCGGCTTACTGGGATGATTTCTTCAATGATAATTTTTTTAACAGATACAGTGCAGCAGATTGTAATTATAATACGCCTGCTGTGAATATTGTTGAAGATGACAATGAATACAAGATCGAAGTAGCTGTACCCGGCATGTCAAAGAAGGATTTTAATATTAATCTTGAAGATGATGTACTGACTATTTCCAGAGAGCAAAACGAGAATAAGGAGGAAGATAATCTGAGATATATGCGCAGGGAATTTAGTTACAGTACTTTCAAGCGGAGTTTTCAACTTCCCGATACCGTTGACCAGGAAAATATTAAAGCAAGTCATGATTCAGGGATCATCTCAATTCACCTTCCCAAGAAAAAAGAGGATGTTCAGAAGACTCAAAAACAGATAGAAATTAAGTAGATGACTGACGCCCCATAGTGAGGTTTGGGTAAAATAAGAGGCAGGATTCTAATCAGGTTCCTGCCTTTTTTAAACTTCATTTTTCCCCATGTCATGACAATTACTCCGGAAATAGTAACCAGTTCCCCGGTAAGTTGAAGCATTTCAGGCAAGATGGAGAGATATATCATTGAACCGATTAACACAAAGAGACTTCTGGTTGATTGAATGATCATAGTCCGTGAAGCTTCGCTTACAGATGAAAGTACAGATGAGACCAGGATCCATCCCGATCCTCTGCCAAAGAACTCAGCAACAGTCGTATTCCGCGTGTATGTTATCAGAATTACACCTCCGATGGTCAGTATTATTCCAATGGCCTCGACCAGGTTAAATCTTTCACAATTTCGATCTAATGGCAGCAGTTTCTGCCTCAAAGCCTGGCTTTTCCAGAAGAGCAAACATATTTTTTTTGTAGGCCTCGACACCAGGCTGATTAAAAGGATTAATCCCAAGCATATATCCGCTTATTCCACAGGCGTTTTCAAAAAAGTATAAAAGTTGGCCCAGGTAAAAAGGATTTAATTCAGGTAAAACTATCCTTATATTAGGTACTCCGCCGTCAAGGTGGGCAAGGATAGTTCCCAGTTCAGCCATTTTGTTGACGTGGTCAATGTTTTTGCCTGCAAGATAATTTAGCTGGTCAAGGTTTTTCTCATCTCCGGGTACAAGCAATTGATGGTTAGTTTCTTCAATTGTAATAACCGTCTCAAATAAGATCCGTTCTCCTTCCTGGATATATTGTCCCATGGAATGAAGGTCAGTCGAGTTATCAACCGAAGCGGGAAAAATCCCTTTTCCACCTTTTCCCTCACTCTCTCCAAATAGCTGTTTCCACCATTCAGAAACATAATGCAGTTTGTTATGGTAGTTAACCAGGATCTCAATCATTTTTCCGGATCTGTAAAGAGCATTCCTCGTTGCAGCATAAACAGCAGCCGGATTTTCCTGAAATAGAACACCCGGTAAACATCGGACTCTCATTTTATTTGCACCTGCTATAATCTGCCTGATATCAACTCCGCACACTGCCAGGGGAATCAATCCAACCGGAGTAAAGACAGAGTACCTGCCTCCAACATTATCGGGGATAACAAAACTACGGTATCCTTCCTGATCAGCCAGTTGCCTCAGTGCCCCCCTCTTTTCATCGGTAACTGCTATAATACGTTGGGTAGATTCTTCTTTTCCAACCTTTTCCATCAGGTGGTCCTTGAGGATCCTGAATGCCAGAGCAGGTTCAATTGTTGTTCCCGATTTGGAAATTACTACAATAGAATAACTGTATTCATCCAGCAGATCCAGAAGTTCGTACATATAATCCTCACCAATGTTATGTCCGGCAAAAAGCATATATGGTGACCCCGGACCCTTCTTCAGGTGTTCAAAATTATCGGCAAGTGCATCATAAACTGCCCGTGCACCGAGATAAGAACCTCCTATACCAACCACCACCAACAGTTCAGTATTTTCCCTAAGATCTGACACTGCATCTTCAATATTTGAAAGGTATTGTTCTGAAATCTCTCCAGGAAGATTGAGCCAGCCCAGAAAATCATTTCCTTCACCGTCGCCCCGGTAAAGTTTTCTTTGAGCTGCAGTTGTTTCTTCACTGAGACTGTTTATATTCTCTGGTGAAATAAAGTCATATACCCGGGAAATATCTAATTCTATTTTTTGCATGTTGGGTTGTGTATGGTGGCTGACTAAAACTGATTTTACAGTAGCGCAAAAATAGTAAAAAACCTGATGGCATCATGGTGGAAAATAATAAGTATATTCATGCCGGATAGTTTCTGCACACCGGGACTCCACATCAACTTATAAAACCAGAACAATTCATGAAGTTATTTCGCCAGTACATTTTTTTAGCAGTTGCTCTCATAGCAATTCAAGCTCAGGCCCAGAAAAAAGGATTGGAATCCATAAATGTTAAGGACCTGAAAATGCATATGCAATTTCTTGCCTGTGATGAACTGGAAGGAAGAGAAACCGGGAGGCCCGGACTTAAAATTGCAGGAAGATACCTGGCCGTTCAGGCTGAACATCTGGGCCTGAAACCTGTCGATCCGGAAAACGATTTCTTTCAGAATTATATAATTGTGGAAGAATCCTATGACAGGGAGAACAGCCATATAACTATTAATTCACCTGGAAGTGAACCGGTAGTCGACAACGATCCTTTCTATATATTTTCAGATGGGGACCAGCAGAATATATCTATTGAGGGAGAGATCGTTTTCGCAGGTTATGGTATCAATGATGAAGAGAACAACTATAATGATTTTAAAAATATTGATATAAAGGATAAGGTAGTATTGATCATGAGCAGGGCTCCACTGAACGAGGAGGGCACAGAGGCCCTGTTCGGTGGTGATAAATGGACAGGCAGGATGAGCTTCATGTCAAAATTGCGCTACATAAGTTCGCTGGAACCAAGAGCGGTGATGATGGTAATGGACCCTAAATCGGGATATCAGTCCATTGAAGATGATAATCCTGGGATTTCCAGTTACCTGAGTCATTCAAGACGCCTGAAGGGATCGGAGCATAGCAGGCGCAGGTACGGAGGTGGTCCGCAGATGGTCCTCATACACAGGAGTGTGGCCGATCAATTACTGGAGGGATACGGGAGGGACCTGAAAGAGTTACAGATGGAGATTGACCGGAACCTCGCTCCACAATCCTTTTATTTGGAAAACAGCAGGATTAAGATTGAGTTGAACAGGAAGGAGAAAGAACTGTCAGTACCCAATGTGTTCGGTATCATTGAAGGAAGCGATCCGGATTTAAAGGATGAAGTTGTAATCTATGTGGCACATTTTGACCATATCGGTACGGACGGTGAGGGTGGAATTTTTAACGGGGCCGATGATAACGCTTCCGGTACATCAGCTCTAATTGAAATTGCAGAAGCATTCCTTAAGGAGAAAAAACAGCCCCGACGCAGTATTGGGATACTCTGGGTTTCCGGTGAGGAAATAGGATTGTTCGGGTCTCAATACTTTGCAGAGAATCCTTTGGTACCTGTTGAGAATATTGCGGCAGTGATAAACCTGGATATGATTGGCCGGTCCAGGACAAAAGAAGATGACGAGAGCAACAGACCCGGACTAACTATAATGGGGGGAGATAGTGTAAAAGTGATCGGTGGTCTTCAAAGCACTGTTCTTATGGATATTAATAAGCGGACCCTGGATGAGATGGATCTTACGGGGAACTATGAATATAACGATCTGAATCATCCAGACAGATACTTTTACCGAAGCGATCATATCAATTTTGCAAGAAAAGATATTCCCGTACTTTTCTATTCAACCGGAACTCACCGGGATTACCACAGAGTAACCGACGTAGAGGAAAAGATTGATTATAATAAATACCTCAGAATGACCCGTTTCGGTTATAAAGTTGGATTTAATGTGGCTCGATATAAAGGTCCTATCACAGTTGATAATCCCATGTCGGCCTGGTAACCTGGATTATGATTCTACAGAGGTTCCAGATAAATATTTCGGAATTCCATAGGGGCTCCTTCTGCCTGTAAACCTATTTTGCCCTCTGTGAGGGTCATATCCGATCCACTGTTCTGGAGTACACCATTCACTATAACCTCAATATTTCCATTCTGGTTTGTGATATCATAGCTGTTCCATCCACCGGGCTCAACTTCACTTGATTCCTCGAATTTTTTAGCGATTGCAAAGATGTTTTCATCCGAGGTGACCAGGTATGTTGAATCTTTTATAGTGATCCCCGATCCCTTTCTGATACAGACAAAATCGCCTGCATTACCATGCTTGAGCTGGCATTCATTGCAAAGTGGCCAGATCATGTCTTCTCCCTGTATATTTATTAAAACTCCGCTGTTTATGGGTTCTCCGGTCCACCTCCATTCAACATGCAGCTTGTAGTTGCTGTATGTATCTTTTGTACGTATATATCCGGTTGGTATTCCTGTTGTCCGGATCACTCCATCCACTGCCTGGAAAAGGTCACCCGGTTCCATCCCCGGGGTACCTATGTATATGTCCCAGTTCTCAAGGTCATCACCATTAAACAGGACTACTTTATTGTCATTCGAACAGGAGATCACAATACTGACCATAAAGATCAGTGTAAATGGTTTCAATAGATGTTTCATACCGAGAAAAGATTTAAGGTTTAAGAATTCCCAATGTATAAAAAAAAACTGTCCGCCGTGTCAGTTTTTTTTAATGAAAAATGGATGGCCATTAATACTTTTCAGGTACAAAGGTCTGATCTGAAAGGGGAGGCCTGACATAACCCTCCATATGAACAGGAGGAAGGTCTATCTTTTTATGTTTAATCTCTTTATATGGAATCAATGAAAGCAGGTGGTGTATTGTATTAAGCCGGGCACGTCTTTTATCGTCTGCATTGACAACATACCATGGAGATATTTTCGTATCCGTATAAGCGAACATCTCATCTTTGGCTTTGCTGTATTCTATCCAAAGGCTTCTCGATTCCAGGTCCATTTCACTGAATTTCCAGCGTTTCAGAGGATCCTCAATTCGTTCCCTGAAACGATTTTCCTGTTCTTCATCGCTTACAGAGAACCAGTACTTTACCAGGATGATCCCGGAATGGATCAACATCTCCTCAAACCGCGGACAGGAACGCAGAAAGTCCCAGTATTCCTCCTCCGAACAGAATCCCATAACATGTTCCACACCTGCCCGGTTGTACCAGCTTCGATCGAACAGGACTATCTCTCCTGCAGAAGGCAAATGGGAAACATATCTTTGAAAATACCATTGGGACTTTTCTCTCTCGGTGGGGACTCCCAGGGCAACCACCCTGCAGATCCTGGGATTGAGCCTCTGATTAATTCGTTTGATCACACCACCTTTACCGGCTGCATCTCGTCCCTCAAACAGGACTACCACCCTGAGATCCCTGGATCTTACCCACTCATGCATTTTCACCAGTTCAAGCTGTAATCGTTCCAGTTCCTTAAAATAGAACTTCTTGTTCAGCCTGCTGGAGTTTTGTTTGGTATCTGCTTTACCTGACTTATTGTCCTTGTTTTCTTTACTCATATATGTACGACTATTTCGTTCCGAACAGCCTGTCACCAGCGTCGCCGAGCCCGGGTACAATATATCCCACCTCATTGAGACCTTCATCCAGTGCAGCCAGGTAAATGTCCACATCGGGGTGGTCCGATTCAATTAATTTTACTCCTTCCGGAGCCCCGACAATGCAGACAAGTTTTATGAATCTTGCGCCTTCACTCTTCAGGGAAGTGATAGCAGCACTGGCACTTCCCCCGGTGGCGAGCATGGGATCAAGTACCATAACAACAGCATCTTCCACATTTGGAGGAAATTTGGCATAATAGTTCCGTGGTTCAAGGGTTTGATGATCCCGATACATGCCCACATGCCCCACTTTTGCCGTTGGTATCAGATTGGTAATACCATCTACCATTCCAAGGCCTGCCCTGAGTATGGGGACCAGGACAACTTCCCTTGCCAGTTCATTGGTAGTACATCTCTTGAGAGGGGTTTCGATCTGAACCTTACTGACCGGTAGGTCTCTGGAAATCTCGTACGCCATTAAACCGGCAATTTCATCCATATTCTCACGAAATTCTTTGGTGCCTGTCTCCTTCATACGAATTAATGTGAGCTTATGCTGGATGAGAGGGTGCTCAACTACAGTTAACATTTGCGGATCGGAGTATTATCTTTTTTTTAACTATCTATCTTTTAAAAACAGCCGGATCCAGTTCCCGTTCATTATTTCTGAATGCTGCTACGAAAGCCTGGTTGAATCCAGCATTCTTGCAGGCAGTTCTGAATGCAAGTGCTTCCGGGACTGTATAAAACTCACCCACGGTGATCCTGTAGGCTCCCTTATAAAAATACTCCCATGTATCATACCTTGTCCCTTCAATGGTTACAGAACTACGGGAGTTGGCCTGTGAAAGAGAAAGGATCTGTACTCGGAACACTACCCGGTTGGGGTCAATTTCCGGTTCCGGTTCCGGTATCGGTTCTTCCAGTTCGGGTTCGGCTGTCTCAATCTGTATTTCGGGTTCTGAAACTTCTGCTTCCAGAACCTCTTCCGGTTCCACTTCCTCGGGTTCGGCTGTCTCAACCTGTATTTCGGGTTCTGAAACTTCTGCTTCCAGAACCTCTTCCGGT
>CAZIAU010000071.1:0-3195 GCA_964536755.1 uncultured Bacteroides sp.
CGCTGTGCGTAACCGGGTGGAGGGTCCTTATCTTTCCAGGTACAGGGAAGAGGGTGATGAATATGATATAGTCCTGCGCTTTGCCGAGGAGGAGCGGAATTCAATCTCCGACCTGGATAATATCGCCCTTCAGAATATGCGGGGAAATGTAATAAGACTGGATGAAGTTGCTGCCATAGAGGAACACTGGTCACCTCCCAACATTGAACACAAAGGCAGGGAGAGGATTGTAACTGTCTCTGTTACACCGTATAAAGTTCCTCTTAATGTACTGGCCGAGGGGATCCAGGCCAAGATCAACAACATGGACATACCCCCTGAGATCAGTATTCAGATGGGAGGCGCCGTGGAGGATCTGAATGATTCGATGATGGACCTTACGCTCCTGCTGGTGCTCAGTCTCATCCTTACCTACCTGGTAATGGCATCGCAGTTCGAATCCATGAAAATGCCGTTTATTATCATGTTCTCCATCCCCTTTGCATTCTCGGGTGTTGTACTGGCTCATCTGCTGACCGGAATTACCATGAGTGTTATCTCCATGGTTGGAGGTGTCATGCTAGTGGGTATCGTTGTGAAGAACGCCATTGTTCTGGTGGACTACATCAACCTGATGAGGGACAGGGGATTCGAACTTCGTGAGGCGATAGTATTATCAGGAAGATCAAGGCTTCGCCCGGTACTGATGACCTCCCTGACCACCATACTTGGCATGCTGCCCCTGGCCATGAGCAGGGGTGAAGGCTCGGAGATATGGAGTCCCATGGGTATTGCTGTTATCGGCGGACTTATCTTCTCCACCATGGTTACCCTGATCCTTATCCCGGTCATTTATAACATGATGCTGCGGAGGGCCGAAAAGCGGAAAAATCCGGTGGAATCTGATTTTATGAAGGGACACGGGGAATTGCAAGCCAAGAATTAAAACAGACGAAACGGATGAAAGCACTATTTATAGTATATAACCAGGCCCAGACCGAAAAGGTGGAATACCTGTTCGAGAAGCTTGACATCAGGGGATTCACACGCTGGACCGACCTCACCGGCCGGGGAAGCGTTGACGGCCCCCCGCACATGAATACCCATACCTGGCCGGAACAGAACACAGCCAGGCTTGCCGTTGTGGGGGATGAAATGGTTGAACCTGTACTTGAGGGTGTAAAGCGACTGGATGAGGTAAACAAAGATGTGGGGATAAGGGCGTTTGTGTGGGATATAGAAACCATGTACTGAGTCCCGGCTCAGTACATGGTTTCTATGTAAGTGGTTAGGGGCTCGCTTTGCCCGCAGTTAGTCAGTGCGGAGTGGACTGTGCACTATGGACTGATTACTCTGCACTATGCACTGTCAGCTTTTTGGTACGGGTGGGTTTATCGGAGAGGTTCTCAAAGTACTCGACCAGAATACCTGTTCCGCTGTTAAGACTGTCCCCGGTAAACCCGAATTCGATGATCAGGTCACAGGGTTCTCCCGGTTGCTTTGAAGTAAACAGCTGTGATCGAGCTTCATGATCATACTCGGATACACTCCAGTTTACCGGTCCGTTTGGAAGTGTCTGGTAATACCATAAACCACCCGATAGCCTGATGGTAAGATTCGTACCAACAGGTAAATTCGCAGCCAGACTGTACCCTTTGTTAATTATGAAATCTGCTTTATCCCCGTACAGTATATTCTCACCGTAATTGCTGTATTCGGGGTATTCAATGGAATTAGTGGTCTCAAAATCAGTGTTCTCAATGAACATATTCACATATTTCTCAAAACCAGCCAGTTCTGTTTCCAGTCCGTCCTCTCTGTAAGTGCTCTCCAGGTTCTCCCTGATGGCGGGAAGGTCCAGAAGAACAGCATGATTGATCAATGCCGATCCTGATTCCGGATCATCCAGTTTCCCGTCCTCCTTCAGATCTGCACTGATATCTGCCAGGAGCAGAGAGAGTTCGGCTACGGACCTGTAACCCTGCATGATCACCGAGACAGCCAGCAGTACAGCATCATCTTCTTTGCTTCCGGATATGTCCAGCAATTCGGATTCGGCCAGATCCGCTTTCTCTATGGAGAATATATCCAGGATTTCCCTCTGTGCTTTGCTTTTGGCTTTTTCAAATGACATTCCGTCGGAGATCAGGTATCTTACCCTCTCCTTTTCCAGGTGTGACATGAGGTTCACATTCAGTGTATTCTTTTCAGAAATATCTGAAAGTGCATTGAGAACCAGGCGGGCCGGAGAAAATTCGTCACTGATCTCATTGTAGTAGAATCCGTCTGCACTGAGCTCCACAAACTGTGAGGAGAGCTCAATTCCACCTATTTCAAAACTTCCCTGGTTGTTATAAATCTGGGTGGTGAAGTTCTTCCCCGTTTGGGCCAGGTCTGAATTCAGTTCCGAAATGGTAAGAGATGTTCCGTTGATAAATGGCCCTTTCTGTACATGTCCGGCCAGGTTATCTTTCGAAACAGGGTGAACATTAAGATCTTTGTCGCACGATGCGATCAGTGATACCAGAATGATGACCGAAAATGCTTTAATACCGGCTGGAAGGAATCTCATTGTATTGCAGGGTTGAAGGTTAAACTTGTATAATATACGTTATTTACAGGCAAATGTTATTTCAAACGACATGTTATTGAATCTCCACCAAACCATTGAATGCTCAATATCATTTCACCCTTAAGGAAAATAGAGTACTTTTAGGCATTAAAACATAATTTTGATGAGCCGAAGAACTTTTATATATGTAATGATGATAACCGGACTGGTGGCAGGCCTGGTCGGATGTGTGGAGAATAGTGAACAGAGTGCCAAGAAACACGGGGAGGAACTCTGGTTCGAGGAGCCGGTTCACGATTACGGGGAGATCCCCGAGGGGAGTGATGGCTTATATACTTTCAATTTCAAGAACCTGGGACAGGAGGCTATTGTGATCAACAGGGTACGCAGCACGTGTGGATGCACAGTGCCCGACTGGCCCCGTGAACCCATTGAGCCTGGCACCGAAGCTGAGATTACCGTTAAATATAACACCTCGCAGACGGGCACTTTTCTGAAGTCCATGTTCGTGTATTCCACTGCGGCCAATTCGCCGGTAAAATTACAGATCAAAGGAAAAGTACTCCCCAAAGAAACAAAATAACCATGCCTTCCATTTCAAAAAAAGGAAAAGGAAGACCCTACTTTAAAGCCAGAGGTTTTAA
>CAZIAU010000071.1:3205-9740 GCA_964536755.1 uncultured Bacteroides sp.
GCATGCCCGACATTTCAAAAAAAGGAAAACAAATGCCGGCATCTCCCATCCGGAGGCTGGTCCCCTTTGCCGAAGAGGCCAGGAAAAAGGGGAGAAAGGTGTACCACCTCAATATTGGACAACCCGATATTAAAACTCCGGAAGTGGCCCTGGAGGCCATTAAGAATATGAAGGAAAGGGTGATCGAATACAGTCACTCTGCAGGTAACGAAAGCTACCGGCGAAAGCTGGCCGGGTTCTACAAGGGCATGGGTATAGAGGTGGACCATACGGAGTTGCTGGTGACCACGGGCGGATCCGAAGCTATAATCTTTGCCCTTATGTCAACTGTCAATCCGGATGAAGAAGTGATCATTTCTGAACCTTTTTATGCCAATTATAACGGCTTCTCTGTTACTTCCGGGGTAAAGGTTGTACCCATCACCTCAACTATAGAAAACGGATTTGCCCTGCCTCCCATAGAAGAATTCGAAAAGGTGATCACCCCCAGGACCAGGGGAATAATTATTTGCAATCCCAACAATCCTACAGGTTATCTCTACTCGAAAAGGGAGCTGGAAACCCTGGGTGAGATCGTAAGGAAATATGATCTCTACCTCTTCTCCGATGAGGTATACAGGGAGTTTTGTTATGACGGGGAGAAGCATTTCTCAGCCATGAACCTGGAAGGGCTTGAAGAACACGTGGTTATGTTTGATTCGGTATCCAAAAGATACAGTATGTGCGGAGCAAGGGTTGGGGCGCTGATCTCAAAGAACAAGGAGGTGATCAATACGGCCCTGAAATTTGCCCAGGCACGCCTTAGCCCCCCCTCATTTGGTCAGGTTGCAGGTGAGGCAGCACTGGATACACCACCTTCTTATTTTGAGGAGGTTTACAATGAATATATCGAACGTCGCGATTACATGGTAAATGCCCTGAACGAAATACCGGGTGTGGTATGCCCCACTCCAAAAGGGGCATTCTATACCGTGGTTCATCTTCCTGTGGATGATGCGGATTATTTTTCACAATGGATCCTGAGCGACTTTGAGTACAGGAACCAGACCGTAATGATGGCACCTGCATCGGGATTCTATTCCACCCCCGGACTGGGAAAACAGGAGGTACGAATAGCCTATGTGCTTAAAAAGGAAGAGCTGGTCCATGCCATGGAAACCCTTGCCGAGGCACTCAAGGTTTATCCGGGGCGGACCATATGATCAACTCTTTGTTGCCAGGAATACAGTTCCTGTTTATTTGACTACTTTTGTATCCATATAACCATTAGAAAGAAGCAGATTGAATTTTAGTGAGTTCGGGTTTCATCCCGATTTGAATGAGGGGATAGATGCCATGGGGTATAAATCCCCCACCCCGATACAGGAACAGACCATTCCGGCAATTTTAAAGGGTAGGGATATTATCGGATCAGCACAGACCGGAACCGGGAAAACAGCAGCATTCCTGCTTCCCGTGATTCAGAATATAATAGCCACCAGGGAGGCCAGTAAAACAAGGGCCCTGGTAATTGTGCCCACACGGGAACTGGCCCAGCAGATCGATCAGCAGATGGAGGGATTCTCCTATTTTACACACGTAAGCTCCATTGCAGTTTACGGCGGAGGCGATGGCGCACTTTTTTCCCGAGAGAAGAAGGCTCTTTCAGAAGGCACCGAGGTGGTGATCTGTACTCCCGGCAGAATGATTGCACACCTGAACAATAACTATGTAAAGTTTGACGGACTCAGATACCTGGTGCTGGATGAAGCCGACCGCATGCTGGATATGGGCTTTTTCGATGATATCATGAAGATCATTCAGTACCTGCCTCAAAAACGCCAGAACCTGCTCTTTGCGGCAACCATGCCAGACGATATCCGGAAACTGGCCAGAAAAGTGCTGAACAACCCGGTTGAAGTGAACATTAAAGTTTCAAAACCTGCCGAAAAAGTACTCCAGGTAGCATATGTGGTATATGAAACCCAGAAACTTCCGCTTGTCATACACCTGCTTAAGGGGCGTGATTTAAAAAGTGTGATTGTATTCTGTTCAACCAAAATATCCGCTAAACAGCTGGGAAGACAACTGCAGAGAGAGGGGCTCCATGCCCGGGATATACACTCGGACCTGGATCAGAAAGCCAGGGAAGAGATTATGCTCCGGTTCCGGAACCGGAAGCTGAATATTCTGGTTGCCACGGACCTTTTATCCAGGGGGATTGACGTGGATAACATCGAACTGATCATCAATTATGACGTGCCTCACGACGGGGAAGACTATATTCACCGTATCGGACGTACGGCAAGGGCCGAGTCGGACGGAGTTGCCATCACCCTGATCAGTGAGAAGGAACAGTACAAGTTTGCAAAAATCGAAAAGCTGCTGGAGAAACCGGTCACAAAAGCCACATTACCCGAACAATTCGGAGATGCCCCGGTATACGATCCAAAGAAACAACGAGGAAGTGGTTACAGAGGCAGACCGGGCCGTAAGGGACGGGGTGGAGATTCGGGGAAAAGCAGCAAATAAATCAATGGTACAGGAGATACTGCTTTCGGATTAATTCGTATTCCTCCAGTTTTTCGCTCCAGCTATCCCTGATCCGGGTCTCATTCCAACCAGCTATGATCTGATCCCTCAGATTACCGGTCCCTGCAAGTTTTTCAAAATAAGGAATAAAAAAATTTTCTTTCTCCGGGAACTTCTCATAGGCATCAATAAGCCATTCCAGCCGGATGCGGATCCATCCGTCAGACGGCACAAAATCCCTGAGATCCTCTCCGAAACAGTGCTGATCCATAAACTTCGGATTTGTGGATTTTCCGGGGATGGAAACCGGAGTAAAGGAATACGGGCCCTCCAGGTCCGGATGCCCGTATACTTCAAACGGATTCTCTGTTCCCCTGCCCTCACTGATGACCGTACCCTCGAAAAAACAGGTTGATGGATACATCAGCATGGCATGATAGCTGGTAAGGTTCGGAGAAGGATTAACGGAAAGGGAAAAGGTTTTTCCCCGGGAATAGTTACGGCAGGATATGACTGTGAGTTCACATTCCCTCCCCTCACTTAGCCATCCCTCGCCGTTGATCATCTGTGCCAGTTCACCGATGGTAAGACCATATACTACAGGGATCGGGTGCATTCCCACGAAAGAGGCGTACCCCGGTTCCAGCACCGGACCATCCACATACCCGGTATTTGGATTGGGTCTGTCCAGCACCATCAGGGGTACACTGTTTTCAGCACACGCTTCCATCACATAATGAAGTGTCGAGATATAGGTATAGAACCTGACCCCCACATCCTGCAGGTCAAAAATTATCATGTCCACTCCCTTCATATCCTCGGGAGTGGGTTTTTTATTTTTACCGTACAGTGAAATAACAGGAATCCCGGTATCCGGATCATTCCCGCTCTCCACATCACGCCCGGCATCAACACTGCCCCGGAAGCCATGCTCCGGCACAAATACCTTAAGAACAATGGTTTCCCCTTTGCCAAGTGAAAGCAGTGTGTCCACCAGGTGTCTCTCCCCAACAAGAGATGTGTGGTTAGCCACCAGGGCCACTTTTTTTCCATAAATCACAGGTAACCATTCAGCCAGCCGATCCGCTCCGGTCTCAACCGGGTCACTTTCCGGACTGCAGCCTGCAAGCAGACACTGGAGGATAAGCAATGTGGAAATCATGAATTTCATACTCTCCAAAAATAGGCAAAAGATAACTACATTTGGTGGACAGAACGGATAATCGTTGAACACAGAGCTATTTATCGTGCGCCGTTTGATCGGCAATAAAAATGGAAGACGCAGTTTCTCCCGTTCCATTGTGGGTATTGCCATCTTTGGTATAGCACTGGGACTGGCCGTAATGATTGTAGCAGTATCCATTATTACGGGATTCAAAAACGAGATTTCTAATAAAGTTACAGGTTTTGGTTCTCATATTCAGATACTTAACCTCGACTCCAACCTTTCCTATGAAACTGTTCCGGTACCCGCCGATCTGGAAAGTGTTAACAGTATCAGGAGTCTTAAGGGTGTAAGAAACGTTCAGGCCTTTGCCATCAAGGCGGGGATCATTAAGACCGGGGAAGAAATTCACGGGGCCGTACTGAAAGGGGTGGATCCGGATTATGACTGGGATTTTATTAAGTCCCACCTTATCCGCGGCGAAACTCTCAGGGTGACCGACTCGGTACGGACAACCGGTGTGGTGCTGTCTCAGAATACGGCCAGCCTGCTTAAGCTTGATACCAGCGATAAATTCACTATGTATTTTATCCAGGACCCACCGCGGGCCCGGACCTTCACTATCCGGGGCATATACAGCACAAGCCTTGAAGAGTTCGACAAGCTGTTTATTTATGCCGACATTAAACAGGTTCAGCGTCTTCAGGACTGGAATGAAAACCAGGTAAGCGGATTTGAAGTGTTGCTGGACGATATGAAAGACCTTCCCAGGATCACTAATGAGGTAAGGAATCTGGTTTCCTTTGATTTTTTAAAAGATGGCAGCAAGCTGAAGGTCGAGACGATCCGGGAAAAATATGTACAGATCTTTGACTGGCTGAATTTGCAGGATATGAATGTAATCATTCTTATTTTTCTGATGTTGATCGTTGCGGGGTTCAATATGATTTCCGGTTTGCTGATACTGATCCTGGAAAGGACCAATATGATAGGGATACTGAAAGCATTGGGAATTACTAATGCATCTTTGCGAAAGATCTTTCTCTATCAATCGGGATACCTTACCCTGGTCGGACTGATGTGGGGTAACCTTATCGGCCTGGTCATTTGCCTGGCCCAGAAATACCTCCACCTGCTTTCACTTGATCCCGCTTCATACTATCTGGATACGGTGCCCATCAACCTGAACCTCCTTCATATCCTGTTGCTGAACCTGGGGACCATGGCCATCACTTATGTATTCCTGTTGCTTCCCTCCATGGTAATTGCCCGGATTTCGCCCGATAAGAGCATCCGGTTTAACTGAATGCACTTTATGAAGGAATTAATCAATCCTGAAAGCTGGAGAAATAGTTTATCCTCAAATCTGCCCGGAGAAAAGGCCCAGAGGATGATGGCACCTGAATTCAGGGGTGAGCCCTGGCACCAATCAGATCCTGTCAGGGCGGCTGTACTGATCCTGATGTATGCTTACGGGGACAGGATCTCCCTTGCCTTAATTAAACGAAACGTATATGAAGGGCCGCACAGTGCACAGGTGAGTTTTCCTGGTGGCGCCTGGGAGGAGAGTGACGGATCCCTTAAAATGACCGCCCTGCGTGAGACCAGGGAAGAATTGGGTATTAATGAAAAGGTTACCGTCCTGGGTACGCTGACAGGGCTCTATATCCCTGTAAGTAATTTTATGGTGACCCCTTTCGTGGGATATCTTAACCACCGGCCCCTGTTTCATCCCGACCCTACTGAAGTCCAGTATGTCATTGAAGCACCCCTGGAGAGCCTGATGGATCCGGTCAACCGGAGATCTGAAACAGTCAGCCGGAACGGACAATACATGGTGGTTCCGTACTACTCAATAAAGGGAGAAAAAATATGGGGTGCAACAGCAATGATACTCAGTGAATATCTCCAACTGGCTTCCAGGATGCCATAACATCGTTGTTCACGAAGTTTTTATAATGCTCATACCGGTCAATCACCTCCTTAACATAGTTGGATGTCTCGATTCCCCGGGCATATCCGTATTTCACCACCTGATCTGTGTAGTAATCGGGATCGGATTTCTTCATAAGCCACTCCTCCACACTGCCGTGCCAGACATTGGGATCTTCCCCGTATCGCTCAGCAAGCCGTCTGGCATCCTGCACATGCCCATACCCGATATTGTACGCAGCCAGAACAAACTTGATCCTTTCGTTGGGATCATCGATTACATCAATAAATCTATCGTCAAGCCATTTCAAAAAACTTGTTCCTGCCCTGATCTGTGCTTCCGGTGAGGAATTCTTGCTGATCCCGTAATTCTGTGCTGTGCCGGGCATTAATTGCATCAGTCCGAATGCACCCGCCCATGACTGGGCCTCCGGATTAAAGCGTGATTCCTGGTATATCATAGAAGCCAGCAGTCTCCAGTCCCACCCTATCTTCTCTGACTCTTTTTTAATGGCCTCATCGAACCGTGAGATCTTCCCGCTGCCAAGCACATAATAATCACTGCTAATCCTCTCTGCCGAATGCTGGTTCCTGAAATACTTATTGTATAGGAGAGCATATTGTTTTGTCTTTTTAAATTCCAGGAGCCAGTTATCAATTTCCGCTCTCAGGCTATCGGACCGGTGCCTCACACCCCACGCCACATTCTGGGGGAATGAAATGGCAGTGGCTGCATCCAGCTGTGGAAAATAGGTCGCATTCACAAGGCCAACATTTTCATCACAGACGGCATAATCGATCTCTTTAAGGGCCACTTTCTGAATAAGCTGCTCAGATTCAAACTGAACCTCCTTGATATTTATCCCTCCTCCGATCTCATCCGACAATGATCGAAGCCTGTTTGCATAAACCGAACCTGACTGCACA
>CAZIAU010000072.1:0-9650 GCA_964536755.1 uncultured Bacteroides sp.
TTATCCCTTGCCATTCGTCTTCCAGGAACTGCTGGATAGACACCTTTTTTTTCTTCCTTGATGCTTCAAGATGCTGTTCAAGCCGGGTATCAAATTCGTTTTCGGCTTTTGACACTTCCTGCTGACTCATAATGCCATGACGAATCAGCTCCCGGCTGTAAATGTCCCTGGTATTAGGATGTTTGGCAATGGCCTTATATAAAAGGGGCTGTGTGAACCTGGGTTCATCACCCTCGTTGTGCCCGTATTTGCGGTAAGCCAGAATATCTATAAAAACATCCGTATGGAATACCTGCCTGTATTCGATAGCCATCCGTATCACGTGAACGAGACCCTCGACATCATCCCCGTTTACATGCCAGATTGGTGCTTTAATTACCTTACCAACATCTGTACAGTATGTACTGGAACGCGCATCCAGGTAATTGGTGGTAAATCCGATCTGATTATTTATTACCAGGTGAACGGTTCCCCCGGTTTTATACCCTTCAAGCTCAGACATCTGAATCATCTCGTATACCACCCCCTGTCCGGCTACGGCAGCGTCCCCATGTATTATTACGGGGACCAGCTTATTATTGTCTCCCCCGTAGATGAGATCGATCCTGGCCCGTGAAACTCCTTCGATCACCGGAGCGGAAGATTCCAGGTGTGAAGGATTCGGAACAATATTCATTATGACAGCCTTATTTTCACTGGTACGGATCATATTGCTGTATCCAAGGTGATACTTCACATCCCCAAGGCTTATACGTTCTTCGTAAGACTCCCCTTCAAACTCTTTGAAGACATTCTCCATCGGTTTCTTCAGCACGTTGGCCAGAACATTCAGACGGCCCCGGTGTGCCATTCCGATATTAAACTCCATTACACCAAGCCGGGAGCCACTCTCAACCAGGTCATTCAGAGCCGGGATCAGGACTTCTGCTCCTTCAAGTGAGAATCTCTTCTGGCCGACGAATTTGTTATGGATGAATTTTTCAAATCCAACGGCTAATTTCAGGGATTGGTAAATACCAGTTTTCTCTTCAGTTGTGAATTTGGTCCTGTTTTGACCTTTCTCTATTCGCTCCTTCAGCCAGCTGATTTTTTCCGGATCCCGGATGAACATAAATTCCGATCCGATATGGCCGCAGTATGTTCTTTTCAGGCGTTCGACTATTTCACGAAGGGTTGTTCTTTCACAGCCAATTTCTCTGCCGGCATGGTATGAAGAGTTTAGATTTTCGTCAGAAAGCCCGTAATTTTCCAGATCCAGTGTGGGAAAATATTTTCTTCTTGTGCGGACCGGGTTTGTTTCTGTAAACAGGTGACCTCTTTTACGGTACCCGTTAATCAGGTTGATGACCTTAAATTCTTCATCAAAAGTGAGAGATTCAGATTCGGGATGACTATAATCTTTTCTGGCAAGGTCAAACCCCTGAAAGAAATGGTGCCAGCTGGGATCAATGGAATGTGGATCTTTTCTGTATTTTTGATAAAGCTCCTCGATGGTCTCCGTATCGAAATTCTGTAAAAACGAGAGGTCGTCCATAATTGAATCAAAACCAGATTTTTATACTAACAATCCGGCGCTTATTTTGTTGTGCTTCCTATAATTAGTGCCCTACCTGATCTCACTGAAATGTTTCATGAACTGCATCCGTTCAAAAGCTGCCGGATCGCCCTCAACCTCATCTGATACCTTTCCTCTGAATTGATCCAGAGTTTCAAATCCCTTCTCTTTCATCCATTTCTCAAGCTTCCGGAGGATCCGGCCTATCTGGTCCGGTCCGTTCTTATAGAGTGTAGATGCAACCTGAGCTACAGAGGCCCCGGCAAGCAACGTTTTTATAAGATCCTCCCCGGTATGGATCCCGGTTGAGGCAGCCAGATCACAATTCACTCTTTTTGACATTATCGCTATCCATCGGAGGGTTTCTGGCAGGTCATTCGAGGTTGTAAAAAGTTTACCGGTTATCCGGGAAAGCGAATCTATATCTATATCGGATGAATAGAAACGGTTAAACATAACAATGCCGGAGACCCCGGTCTCGGAAAGGGCCTTTACGGAGAGGCCCAGCCGGGTGAAGTATTTGCTGATCTTAATGGCAATGGGGATCTTTACCACTGCCAGAACTTTTTCAATGATCTTAAAATAGGCCTTTTCAAATTCCTTGTTCTGAAAATCCGCGGGGTTCAGAAAAAGATTGAGTTCAATAGCATCTGTACCTGCTTCTTCAATTCTTTTTGTGAAATAGATCCAGTCTTGGTGAGAAACACAATTGATACTGGCTATTACAGGAATTTTAACCTTCTTTTTTGCCCCTGCTATCAGCTCAAGGTAACCGGACAGTTTGTCTTCCCTTATGTGTAAATCTATATAATCCAGTGTTTCAGAGAGTCCTGAATAGATCATAGGGTCTTTCCGGGCTTCCATCAACTGGTGGTTCGCCTCCAGCAGGATCTCTTCCTCAAAGATCGATTTAAGGACAACCGCGGCAGCGCCGCTATTCTCCAGTGTGAGGATCGCGTCCAGCGAATTTGTAAGCCCGCTGCTGGCTGCTATAACGGGATTCTTTAGCTTCAGCCCCATGTATTCGGTCGAAAGGTCCATCATCTCATTTTATTAAGGAAACTTCAATACTTTTGTATTTTGAAACGGCCTAAAATTATAAAAAAAAGTAACGCACTCCTCATGATCAGGCCTGCTGTCTGGTAAGAGGTGGATGTTTATGTGCGTCTCCCTGGTCAACCTGATCTATAACAGGCGTATTCTTTTTTTTTTCATGTAATATTGAAGCTTTATTTTTACCATTCAAATCAGATTCCAACAGGATGAACAGGATTGTTGAAAAAGAGTTCTTCTCAGATGCTGTGGTTAAACTGGTGCTGGAAGCTCCGGCCATTGCGAGAAGCAGGAAAGCAGGTCATTTTGTGATTGTCCGGACAGGTGAAAAGGGTGAACGGATCCCGCTTACCATTGCTGCGGCTGACACAGATAAAGGTACAGTAACCATCATTGTACAAAGAGTGGGAGTAACCTCTGCAAAATTATGTAATCTGGAAGTAAATGATATGGTCACAGATGTTGTCGGACCACTGGGGAAACCAACACATATTGAAAATGTGGGAACTGTACTGGCATCGGGTGGTGGAGTTGGTGTGGCACCGTTATTACCTATCGTGGAAGCTTTTAAGCAAGCGGGCAACAGGGTGATTACCGTACTGGCTGCACGGAAAAAGGAGTTAATCATCCTGGAGGAACAGATACGCATACATTCTGATGAAGTAATAATTATGACTGATGACGGCTCTTACGGGAAGAAGGGATTGGTTACAAATGGAATGGAGGAGGTAATCAGGAGGGAAAAAGTTGACCTTGCCGTTACTGTTGGTCCTGCCATCATGATGAAGTATGCAACCCTGCTTACAGGCAGGTATGGTATTCCCACCGTAGCCAGCCTGAATACCCTGATGGTGGATGGTACAGGTATGTGCGGAGCGTGCAGGGTAACTGTTGGGGGGAAGACCAGGTTTGTATGTGTAGACGGACCTGAATTCGATGCGCACCAGGTTGATTTTGACGAAATGCTGCTCAGGCTGGATTCCTATAAACCTTACGAAGCGGAAGCATATGAAGACTTCATGGAGAACTCATAAGAACATTTCAACAGATGAAAAATATATCAGATTATCTGAAAGAGGAACGGGAACAGGAATGGAGGGTGGCTTTACGCGGAACCATCAGGAACAAGGAGAGGACTCAGCTTGAGAGGGTCTCCATGACCGAGCAGGATGCGGACCAGAGAAGCCGGAATTTTCTGGAAGTGAATCAGGGATTGACCGAAGAACAGGCGAGGCAGGAAGCACGACGATGCCTGGACTGTGTAAACCCAACCTGTATTACAGGATGCCCTGTGAGTATTAATATCCCTAAATTCATTAAAAGGATCGAACAGGGTGATTTAATGGAATCGGCCAGGGTTCTGAAAGAAACAAATACTCTCCCTGCAGTATGTGGCCGGGTTTGTCCCCAGGAGGTACAGTGTGAACGATCATGTTTCTATACACAAAAGTTAAACAAGCCCGCAGTGGCCATTGGACACCTGGAAAGGTTTGTCGCCGATTTTGAGCAGAGCAGTGGCAAGATGTCAGTTCCCGTTATTCCGGAAAGAAAAGGAATTAAAGTAGCTTCCATAGGCTCAGGGCCTTCCGGGCTGGCCTTTGCAGGTGATATGGCAAAAATGGGTTATGAGGTTACGGTATTTGAGGCACTGCACGAAATCGGCGGGGTGCTGAAATACGGAATCCCTGAATTCAGGCTTCCCAACCGTGTGGTTGATCTTGAGATTGATATACTTAAGAAAATGGGGGTGAGGTTTGAAACAAACTTTATCGTTGGTGCAACAGCTGAAATTGAAGAACTAAGGCGGAAAGGTTACAGGGCTTTTATGATCGGAAGTGGGGCCGGATTGCCGAATTTTATGCATATACCGGGGGAAAATCTTATCGGTATCTATTCCTCCAATGAATATCTAACCAGGGTTAACCTGATGCATGCTGCAGATCCCGAATATGATACCCCGGTTATCAGTGGGAAAAGGGTTGCGGTGATCGGCGGCGGCAATACGGCCATGGATGCAGTGAGAACCTCCAGGCGGCTTGGTGCGGAACGCTCCATGATTATTTACAGAAGGTCGATTGAAGAGATGCCGGCCAGGGTTGAGGAGATAAAACATGCAAAGGATGAGGGTATAGAATTTCTGAACCTGAATAATCCGGTAGAGTATTTTGCCGATGAGAATGGAAGAGTCTGTAAAATGAAAATTCAGAGAATGGAACTCGGTGAGCCCGATTCCTCAGGCAGACGAAGGCCCATACCTATTGAAGGATCGGAATATATGATCGAAGTGGATACAGTGGTGGTAAGTGTGGGTGTTTCTCCAAATCCACTGATCCCCAGGAGTATGAAAGAACTTGAAATTTCGAAATGGGGTACTATTATAGTAGATAAGGATACCATGCATAGTTCTGTAGAAGGGGTATTTGCAGGTGGAGACATTGTCAGGGGAGGAGCGACGGTAATTCTGGCAATGGGTGACGGAAGGAGAGCTGCAGAGGCAATGAACAAGTACCTGACTTAATAGCAGGATTTTTTCCTCTCCGGTTGGACTTTTGTTTAGATTATTTCTAAATTTGCACTCCTTTTAAGTAAACACAGTTTCATGATTATAGGAGTCCTCAGGGAAGTCCAGACGGAAAACAGGGTGGTCCTGTTACCCGAACATATATCTTCCCTTACAAAAAAAAACATTACCGTTATTGTTGAGAAGGATGCAGGCAAGGCATCATATGCTGATAATAAAGCTTATGAAGAGGCCGGGGCATCTGTTCACAGCAGGTCGGAGGTCCTTGATAAGGCAGATATCATACTGTCAGTTAACCCTCCGGAAGATAAGCTATCCAAAGGCAAGGTACTGGTTTCCATTTTGTCTCCTCTGAACAATAGACCTGAAGTTGAAAAGCTGGCATCATCGGGGGTGACTTCATTCAGCCTGGATATGATCCCCAGGTCGAGCCGTGCACAGGCTGTGGATGTGCTTTCTTCAATGGCCTCCGTCGCGGGTTATAAATCAATCCTGGTAGCGGCCGCTGCATTGCCTAAATTCTTCCCCATGTTCATGTCGGCCTCCGGCACTATTAAGCCTTCAAGGGTTTTAATACTGGGTGCCGGTGTCGCGGGACTTCAAGCACTGGCCACTGCAAGAAAACTGGGTGCGGTCGTCGAGGTTTTTGATGTAAGGTCGGCGGTGAAGGAAGAGGTGATGAGCCTCGGTGGAAAATTTGTGGAGGTCGAAGGTGCCAGAGATGACGCCGATGCCGGAGGATATGCTGTTGAACAGACGGAGGAGTATAAACAAAAGCAGGGAGAACTGATTCAGGACCGGGCCAGGCAGGCAGACGTAATTATTACCACTGCACAGATTCCCGGAAAGAAGGCGCCTTTACTGATCCGGAAAGAAACTGTCGGGGAAATGAAACCAGGATCAGTAATAGTTGACCTGGCAGCATCCACGGGAGGCAACTGCGAGTTAACGAAGAATGACGAAACGGTGATTCACAATGGTGTTACAATTATAGGGAATTCCAATTTTCCATCCACAACTCCATCGGATGCCAGTAAAATGCTTGGGAGGAATTATATTAATTTCCTTAACCTCATGGTTGATGAGGACGGAAATCTCAACCTGGATGTGGAAGATGACATTATACAGAATACATGTATCACCCGCAACGGTGAAATAGTTAATGAAAGGGTAAAGGGGAAATAGCCTTTTCGAGAACCTAAACAGATAAAGTCATGGAAAGTATATTGCAGTTTTTCTATTCAAACAAGGAGTCCATTTTTATCATTGCCCTGACCATATTTCTGGGTCTTGAAGTTATTTCAAATGTTCCTTCGGTACTGCATACACCACTGATGTCGGGAGCCAATGCGATCAGCGGGGTGATCATCATAGGTGGTATTATCCTTGTTGGTCATGCCGAACTTGATAACCTGAACGAAGGATCTAACCTGCTGAACCTGATCCTGGGGATCTTTGCGTTGCTGTTCGGAACTCTGAATGTAATTGGTGGATTTGTGGTTACTGACCGGATGCTGGAAATGTTTAAAAAGAAGAAAAAATAACCTGACCCAATCATGAATTCACTAAATATAACAAACGGGGATATCATCCTTGAATTTATCTACCTGCTTTCTGCACTCCTCTTTGTTGTAGGATTGAAATTATTGAGTAATCCCGAATCCGCCCGGAGGGGAAACATCTGGGCCGGGACCGGCATGATCCTGGCCATGATAGCCACCATGGTCCTTCACAGGGATGGGGATGGGAATACCATACAGGGAGGTAATCTGGCTATTATCCTGATTGCTATTGCATTCGGAGGTGTTATCGGGGCCGTCATTGCAAGGCGGATCAAAATGACTGCCATGCCCCAGCTGGTCTCTTTCTTTAATGCAACCGGGGGTGCCGCATCAGCACTGGTAGCGCTGATAGAATTCTCGAATCCGGACAATCAGTCCGTTCTTGTCACACTCCTCGGACTGGTCATCGGCAGCATTGCTTTCAGCGGAAGTATGATAGCCTACGGGAAGCTGGATGGGAAAATAAAAGATATTTTCGCCAGGTGGATGACATACGTGAACCTGCTGATCCTTGCGGGAGTAATATTTCTGGTTGTAATAATCCTGGTTCTGGGCATGCCCGTTGAAACCAGGCAGATCCTGGTATATGTATTGCTCGGCATTTCTCTGATCTACGGTATCAGTTTCGTTATGCCAATTGGCGGGGCCGATATGCCGGTTGTAATCTCACTCCTTAATAGTTTTACAGGGATAGCAGCAGCCATGGCAGGTTTCATCTATCAGAATCAGGCCATGATCCTGGGGGGGATCTTTGTGGGTGCTGCAGGCATGATACTTACTATTTTAATGTGCCGGGCAATGAACCGTTCCCTGATAAATGTGATTATTGGTGCATTTGGTGGAGGTGGTGCCGGTGTTGACAGGGAAAAGGGTTTAGTGAAAGAAATATCAGTTAACGACACCGCAGTGTTGCTTAACTACAGCAGCAAGGTCGTAATTGTGCCGGGTTATGGACTGGCGGTGGCGCAGGCTCAACATATTTGCAGTGAATTGGATCAATTACTGGAAGCCAATGGGGTTGAAGTTAAGTATGCCATTCACCCGGTGGCCGGCCGGATGCCCGGACACATGAATGTACTGCTTGCAGAGGCTGATGTGCCCTATGAGAAACTTGTTGAGATGGATGAAATAAATCCTGAGATGCCCAAAACAGATGTGGTTTTAGTAATCGGGGCAAACGATGTGGTAAATCCTGCCGCACTTGATGATCCATCAAGCCCGATCTACGGCATGCCCATAATAAAAGTACATGAAGCAAAGAATGTTATCGTAATGAAACGTGGTATGGGAAAAGGTTACGCTGCAATTGAAAATTATCTTTTCTATGCTGATAATACCAGGATGTTCTTTGGAAGTGCAAAAGACTCACTTCAGAAGCTTGTTACTGAAATAAAATCATTGTAACATATTGCCCCTGCAAACTCAGTGAAAAGGCCGTGAAGATGCAACTTTACGGCCTTTTTTCTGGTCATTTTTTATTATTGGAAGTATTCATGCATAATTTACAAGGATTGATTCACTGTTTATCAATTGAAATTATCCATTCATCAAATTGCATACGTATCATTCTCAATGTTAATAAACTGTAGTGTTCGAACAAGGTATAAATTAATGAATGTGCTATTTTTGAAATCGGACATCTATTTCTGTGCATAAACCATCACGTTGAATATCCGCATGTGAAATTTGATATGGAATATCGAAATAGTTGACCCGTAGAAAATAAAGTTGATGCCAAAACCAACCATTGAAAGAGCTGCAAAAGTTTTGCCGGCAAGGTGTCTGTTGTTTTTGCTGGTATCGTTCTTGACACTGAATCTTATTTCACAAGATTCGACACTGAATAATAGTAACGGCTTATGGCTTGACAATGCCATCTGGAGTGACGCAACTTCCCCGGGTATTTCTAATATTGCAACCGATGTTCATATTTACGGTAATGTGATCAGTGGGACTAACATTGATTTTTCAGCCGGAAACCTGTATGTCCATGACACCCTGACTGTCTACGGAAATCTTACTATCGGGGATACGCTCTCCCTGTCCATAGATCCCAATGCCATTCTTATTGTGAGAGGTGATTTTATTTGTGGTGATACTGTGGACGTTTGGAGCGGTGGAGTGATGGTTGTAACAGGTGAATTCAGCATTCTTGGAGATAATGACCAGGGGTCTTTTGATAACGATGGTGTCCTTTATGTTTTTGATACAGCTCCTGATCTGAAAACCGGCCCGGGATATGGGGATTTTACATGTGGAAACCCTGTCGATTCCTGTTCATTATACGATGAGAGTGATCTGCTGGCCAGCGGTCTTGCATCTTTCTTTCTGTCAGGTGCCTATACTATTTCTCTTTCAGGGCCTTCCACATTCTGCCTGGGTGACTCGGTCGTTTTATCGGTTACAGACACAGCAACATCTTATCAATGGTATGAAGATGATGCTGAAATTGTTGGAGCCACAACTTTTGAATATGCTGCGAAAAACTCAGCTGACTATCACGTAACTTTCTTCATTG
The DNA here is from genome assembly GCA_964536755.1 of uncultured Bacteroides sp. Lineage (GTDB taxonomy): Bacteria > Bacteroidota > Bacteroidia > Bacteroidales. Next base: position 9,210 of record CAZIAU010000072.1, read on the forward strand.
CCGGTGATTCCCTTGTTATGGACAAGATTACAGTTAATGTAAATCCGTTGCCTGTGGTTTCTATTGCCGGAATGGATGCATCGTACTGCGAGGGCAGCGCCACCGATACGCTTTCGGGCGGACCGGCAGACGGGTTTTTCCTGGCCTCTCCGGGGATCACCGTACTGGGCGGTGACAGTGCGGTTTTTGATCCGGCCCTTGCCGGCAGTTATTCTGTAAAATATTATTATACCGACGGCAACGGCTGTACCGATACGGCCACGGCGGCACCTCTGGTTAACCCGTTGCCTGCGGTGACCATCACGGGCACGGATGCATCGTACTGCGAGGGCGGCGCCACCGATACGCTTTCGGGGGGACCGTCAGACGGGTTCTTCCTGGCCTCGCCGGGGATCACCGTACTGGGCGGTGACAGTGCGGTTTTTGATCCGGCCCTTGCCG
>CAZIAU010000073.1:0-2925 GCA_964536755.1 uncultured Bacteroides sp.
GCCATTCCGAATATCCATTCCGGTGCAACAGGTTTATAAAGGAAGTATTGATCCCATGAATCATTCTTTGAGATTCCGTATGAAGCACGGAATTTAAGGTAATTCACAAATGCGAGGTTGTCCATGAAATCTTCCTCGGAAATGATCCATGCCACGCCTGCTGTGGGGGCCGGTTCCATCCTGCTTCCTGCTGCCAGTTTACGGGTACCTATTCCCATCACTGAAACCTCTGCCACGTAACGTTTGTTGTACATATAGTTTGCAGCCAGCCCCGTATGGAACAATACATTATTTTGCAATACATCTTTTCTGGTAATTTCATCCCCATAGATAAGGGCTACCGCCGATATGTCATGAATACCGAAATTGCGGCGATAATTCAGGTTCCCGTAATAGGTGACCTGCCGGTAGGAGTCTGAAAAATCATCGTTTGTATCGTATCTGTTGGAGGGCCTGTCCACACCGTGTATGCTGACCGTATCACATAAACCTGTTGAATCATTAAAAACGGGTTCATAGATCGCATATTCATAGTCCTGCTGGGTAAACAGTGAATTATAGAAGTTCATCCCTGCATAACCTTTTGCAGAGAGGCCCATGGTGATAAAACTAAGATCAATATCGAGTTTTCCTCCAAACTGGACAACACGTTGCTGGTCTCTTACTTTTCCGTTTTGTACCAGGTCACCGTAGATCTGATTGTTCGCAAATGAAGAGCTCCCCCCCAGCACCATACCGTTAATCAGCTGAGCTTCAGAAAGCACCATTTCCCGGGTGGCCTGATCGGCAATTATCGCCGGATCCCAGAGGACCGGATATGCATTCGGACGGATGGATCCAAACTTGCTCCAGTAATCAGTCTCACCCGCCTCCAGGGTAATATCAGGCCTTTCAGCCAAATTCAGACGGGCGGAAGCATCAAGCCCCATCTTCATGTACTGGTTTATATTAAAATCGAGGTTCCCCCGGAAATTAAAACGATTGGCCCTGTCCGGGATGGCTGTGCTTAACAATCCGTTGCTTTGCGCCCATTCAGTACCTACATAGTACTGTGTATTCTCGCTACCCCCTGCAACGTCAGCGAAAATATTGACATTATTACTGAAATTACGTAGATACTCCTCTGAATAAAAGTCATTATCCGGATAGCGAGCACTGTTTGAACCATTACGGGATCCATCTATCATGGCCTGACTGTATCTCAAGGAAGCGGCATCCGTTCCATCATTCAACTGGGCTTCGTTGAATTTTTCCATATAATCGGCAGAGTTCAGATATTTTGGGAGTGCCCTTGGCTGGGCCAATGAATAGTACCCTGTAACGCGTATCTTCTGAGCCCCGGCCCTGCCTCTTTTGGTGTTGATAAGAACTACTCCCTGATCCCCCTGTGCACCATATAAAGCCTTGGAAACAGCATCTTTCAGTAGGACTACAGACTCTATCTCCAGCAGGTTAAGGCTCTCATAATAGTATTGGTCCTGCCTGATTCCATCAACCAGTATGAGGGCATTCCCGGTTCCCCAGAGGTTATAGGAGTCAAAAACACCCGGTACCTTGCCATTGATTGCACTACCCACATCTGTTCGTGCATCTTTCTCCAATTCTGATTCAACATCAATATAGTTTATCGATCCGGTCAATCTCTCTTTTGAAATCTCCTGGAACACCAGGTTAACTTTTATATCTTTCTTATCCAGACTATCAGAAAGCACCTCATTTACCTGGGATGAAAGTATCTGTGAAAATGACAGCGATACAATCAACAGGGATAATTTCATGGCATTATTATTAAGCTTCATAGTAATCTCTCCATTTGATTAAATAATTACCAGCCAGGATTTTGTTCCCAATCACCGGAAAAATAGGTCAGGTCATCCCTGAAGGGCATCCAGTAATGGGGATCCTTGAATGTATAGGTGCCATTGGCTTCTGCAGACACCCGGGTTACGGTTGCATTATCTATAGGAACAGTGACATCGGTTGCACCGCCTTCCAGGTCGAAGGCCAGGATTTCAAGTGGTGAGCCATCCTTAAGAGTTGCACGCTTCCAGCGGCGGAGATCAAACCAGTAAGTTCCTTCAAAAGCCATCTCTACCGCACGTTCATTTCGATAGAGCAGGCGGAAGGGTTCGTCTGCCTCAGTCTCCTCGGAATAGGGAAGAATATTATTCTCATAGGATGGTAATGTAGTGGCAACATCCGGCTGTCCGGCCCTTGACCTTACTATATTAACCGCTTCCTCGGCGGTCAGGGAACATCCCGTTGGGACTGTGGTGTAACTGCCGGTGCTCTCGTAGGCTGCTTCGGCATAGGTCAGGTAGATGTCAGCCAAACGTATATAAGGAGTTGCATAAGCTGTGGTACCCGTATATCCTTGCTGGCACCATCCGGAAGGTATTTTCTGATGATATAAGAGTTTATTTGTAAACCCCTTCTATCATTACAGAGGTTCAATGTCAGTGCTCCTGCCGCGTCACCATGAACATAAAAATTCAAGTCAAAGCGTTTATCGCGGTTCTCCCATCTCATATCGGGGATCCTATCATACTCGGGCTTGTAGCGGGAACCATCGGTCATCTCAAACTTATCCACATACTGGACGGTGGCCACTGCTCCATCCTGGTTGGTAAGTGGCTTGCATCCATAAACCCTTCCTGCGGTTTGCCGGATGGAGATATTCCCGTACATGTTGGTGGGTTTTTTGAACAGCACTTCCCCGGTACCGGGCTGGATCCTGCCGCTGAAGGTACAGTACATCTGTCTTATATCCTCCCAGTTTGTCAGGCCGTCGGAATTAACTACAGGCATCCCCGCAGGTTGCTTGCCGATTACACTCTTTGCCGCATCTATGGTTACCTGGCAGGCCTGTGCACAGCGTGTAAGCAATTCATCGTCGTAACTCAGATTGCCGGTAGATAGATCGGA
>CAZIAU010000073.1:2935-8420 GCA_964536755.1 uncultured Bacteroides sp.
GACGATTTTCAGACTGGCAAGAGTTATTCCGGCGGCTGGCAGAAAATTGAAGCGCTTTGGCTTTAAATCCCAGGGCCGCAATACGGGTTGGCCTTCCGTAGTTGATATTGGGTGATGGCCAGACATCGGGTAACAGTTCGGCGGCTGCTTCCATATCATCTACGATACGCTCAAATACTGCCTGGCAATCGTTGTAGGTTTTGCCGTTTTTTTCATAGCTCCAGTGACGCTTCATGAATTCCAGTTGATCAGTTGATGGAATGATCTGGTCGATGTAAGGGATGGTCCCCCAGATACGCACGTACTCATAATGCCAGAAAGCACGGAAAAAGAGCGCCTGACCCTTAAGCCAGTCCCTCTCTTCCTGGGTGGCATCTGTCAGGAGATCGGTTTCCAGTTTCTCCAGGCAGCTGTTTGCAATACGCAGGCAATACCACATATGAGAGTAGAGCCCGGTTTCGGCTTCTTCATTAGCACTTCCTTCGGTATGATCAAAGAAGACAGACTGGGAATTCATCAATCCGCCACTGCTCTGGCTGTAGCGACCGAAGTTGGCATGAATGACCGATTGTCCTTCCTTGCTGACACACTCACCTCCCAGGGACATGGTCCGGCGGGCACCGTGACGGTTATAGTCAACCAGTTTGTCAAATAATTCATCCTGAAATCCCTGAAAGGTTTCATAGGATCTGAACACATCCTCTTCGTCCAGTGCTGCTTCGGGAGGTATGTTCAAATAGTCTTCGCAACCCGAAAGGAAGACTATTAGTGCTGTGACGATCAGATAAAATATCTTGTTATTTCTCATCGGTTCAATTTTATTATTGATGATTAAAATTGAATGTTTATTCCAAAATTGACCTGCTTCTTCACCGGATAGTTTTTGCTGTCATGAGCGGCACCAACTCCGTCATCAGGCATTCTTGTGAACAGGAACAGGTTCCTTCCATTCACATAGAGTTTCAGGTTTTCGATACTGAGTCTCTGCACCCAGGCCTTGGGCAGGTTATATGCGATCTGAGTTGACTGAAGGCGAAAAAACGCGCCATCATAATACTGATATTGTCCATGAGGTGTATACTTATCATCCAGCGCAAATGCGGGATAAGTCGGATCCGGATTGTCGTATTCCTCGTTCCATGTATCATCCAGGACAAAAGCCGGAACATAGGAGTTGTTCCGGTAAAACATATCAACGCTGATCCTGCGGGTAACATTATATGCCCCAACGAACTGAACAGTGAACTGCATCCCCCTGTAGTCGCCTCCGAGAGTGAAGCCGTAATTGTTCTGGGGATAAACCGGGTAACCATAGGGAACCACATCATCGTTGCTCTCAAAGGCTCCGTCTGCGTCAAAATCGAGCATGATCAGGTCTCCCGGCATTAAGTTTTTCGTCTCGTCAATGACGCTTGAGCCCGTATTTACATAAAAATCATCCCAGCTTTCTATAAAGCCGCCTGACATGGCTGTTCTGGTCTGATTCAGGGGGAATCCCTCGGGAGCCTGGTAATCAGGGACAAGAGCAGGAGTTTCTTTGTATATGACTTCGCTGCGGGCAACGGACCAGTTGGCCGTGAACCAGTAGTTCAACAGATTATTCCTCAATGAATTCCGGTAGGTGAATTCCAGTTCCATCCCTTTCGACTTTGCTTCCCCCACATTTGCGGCTGTAGGTGGTTTTCCTGAAATCTCAGGTACTCCGCGCTCCTCAGCAGCAAGCAGCATATCGTAACGGTATTCGTTGAAGAGATCTGCAGTGAACATGATCTTGTTCCTCAGTAGGGCAACCTCCAGACCCAGGTTCTGCTTCCTGGCTTTTTCCCAGCGAAGATCAGGATTTCCGGGAATACCTTCCAGGTAGGGGACATATTCGTAATTCGAGACCGGGTAACCCAATTTTGAATAACTAAGGTCAGTTGTATAATCGTCTATAGTATAGAGAGTAAGATAGGGCCAAAGAGCATCGATCCTGACCCGGTCGTTCCCGACCAGGCCGTTGGAGTAGCGCAACTTTAACTTATCAAGCCAGTTGGCACTCTGCTGCATGAAATTCTCGTTGGATATCATCCATCCCGCTGCCACGGAAGGGAAGAAGTCAAACCGGTAATCAGGACCAAATTTTTCAGATCCGTTGTAAGCTCCGTTTATCTCGAAAAAGTAGCGTTCCCCGTAATTGTAGGTAATCCGGCTGACCCAGTCCTCACGTTTATTTGGCCAGCCACTTCCTGATTCCCTCTCCTGCCGGCTGAACATGGCCAGGCCCGTTACCGAGTGATTGCCGAAATTGCGGGCATAATTCATGCGGACCTCATAATAGAGGGTACGCAATGAACTTTCCAGTCTCAGCGATTCAGGATCATATGTAAGAGGTTCCTTAAGCCAGCCAAACCCTGCATCGGTAGAACCTCCTGAACCATCCTCGTAGACTGCCCAGCCTTCTCTCACCATATCTACAGGCGCTCCATCGAGCATGTATACTTCAGAATTATAATCGTAATATCCTCCCTGGAGATAAAATTCAGGGTCAATTGTCTTTGTCCTTCTCCTGTTATCATTAATCTCCAGACCGTTATTTACAAAAAGGTTATCATAGGCCAGCTTTCCCGAAACAGAAAGTCCTTCGGTAATAAAATCAAGTTTCTGGACAAGTGTGTAGTCCATATTGATGGTTGTACGTGCAGTTCTTTCCTGCCCGGAAAAATAGAGGCGGTAGACCGGGTTATCAACCGATATATCGGAATTGTAGGCTCCATAAACACCATCTTCATAAACCAGCACCTGGGAATTTCCGGGCTGATCGACCAGCCCGTCAAAAATACCATTATAAGAGGTGCTGGGCGGGTTGGATTGCATACTGAATATTCCTGAATAGTTGGCCTGCAGGGTTGTAGTGGGGGTAATCTTAAAATCGAAATTTGAGCGGATATTCAAACGGTTGTAATCGAAATCCGGCACATACCCCTGACCCACATCCTGCACATCAAGCAGGTCTTCATAATGGTTATAGCCTACCGATGCAAAATATTGTACTTTATCGGTACCCCCGGACACATAACTGTCCAGGCGGTACGATTTGGTAAAATCCTTGAATAATATATCCAGCCAGTCATTATCCGGGTAAGCATACGGGTAAGTCCCGTTACGGTAATAGTCGATGACTTCATCCGAAGTATAGCCATTAAATGTTTTAGAACTCTGGAAACGCCTGGTCCGCTCTATGGCGTAGTTCCTTGCTATAAGACCATTAACCGTACCGGCGCTTTCAACAATCATACTTGGTGTTTCCAATGACATCTCGCCTTCGATATTGAACTGTGCCTTTCCTGTTCTGCCCCTCTTGGTGGTGATCAGTATGACACCATTACCTCCCTTCACACCAAATACAGCAGTGGCTGAAGCATCCTTCAAAACCGATATGCTCTCCACCTCATTGACATTAATATCGTTCATGTCCCGTTCAACTCCATCTACCAGGATCAGGGGTGATGCATCATTCCAGGTTGTCTTACCACGGATCAAAATTTCTGTCTCCTTGTATATCCTTTCATCACCACCCCCGGCCAATCCCGAAGTGGCCATCACAGACATACCCGGGATTGTCCCTGTCAGCGCATCCCGCAGGCTCGAAACATTCCCCTGAACTTTAAGATCTTCTCCTTTGGCGGTACCAATGGCTCCGACCACGCTCTCTTTCTTTTGAGTTCCGTAACCCACTACAACCAGTTCATCCAGGGCCTGGGCCTCCTGCTCCAGGGTAACTTCAAGATAGATATCACTCTTCGTGATCTCTATGATCTGTGGTCTCATCCCGATAAATCGGATCACAAGCTTCTGCCCTGCCTCCGCCTGGATATTAAAATGTCCGTCAGCATCAGTCACAGTTCCGATGGTTGTACCCTCGATCACGATATTCACACCGGGAAGCGGATCACCGTTCTGATCGGTGACTGTCCCCCTGACTGGTTGATTCTGTGCAAAAACCCCAGAACAGGTGAACATAAAAATGGCAAGTGGAACAAGCAATTTTTGCCAATTATTCATAGTTTATTTGATTTAACTGGTTAGTAAAAGTATACTATGATCAATTTATACAATCAGATTATGCCTGGAGTATGGAATAACTCCACGATTTAGTTTTGAGCGGTGCTAATATATCAATATTGAATTAAAAAAATATTAAAATTCAATTAAAATAATATATCAGTAATTTTTTCCGGACCGGCTACCGTATTTCTTTCCTCATGAACAGTAAATAGGAAATTACAAAACAGACAACGGTTATGGCAATTAATCCAACCAGCTGGGGCCAGATAAGCATTATACTTTGAGATACCGGAAGCGGTCCCGGAATAGCTCCGTACACCTGCCTGGAAGTGAGCGGACCCAGGCTGCGGACAGACGGTGCCAGAATGCTGGTTGTAATGTCACTGAACAATTGGTTAGGGGCCAGTCTTAATATTCCCAGCTTCAAATTCTCGCCTGCAATGGAAAGAGTTTTTCCTGCCGGTACAATCAAATTGAAAATAACATCTACCAGCATTGAATAAAAAACCGTGGTAAATAGCCAGGCTGCAATCCCTGTGAGAGCTGATGTGGCGGGCTGCTGAAACAGGATCGAGAACAGTATGGAAAGGTTCAGCCAGAAGCCGACGTATATGATACTTGCCAGGGTAAATATTATTATCCGGATAAATTCTTCAGGGGTAGGTGGAATTCCGATGGATATCAATCCTATCCCCATTACCAGAAAACTTAACACGAAAAAAAGTATGCTTATCACAATCAGTGCAGCAACGAATTTTGCATTAATTAAATAATCACGGGGAATTGGCTGTGACAAAATACGGCTGATTGTTCCACGGTTATACTCTGAATTAACGGCATCGAAACCCAGCCCGATCCCTAACAACGGTCCAAGGAACCCAATAAAAATAAAATAGGCAGGCAATGTATTATCCGAAACGGTATATAGCTTCAGGAAAAGGAAAAAATCTTCTGCTTTAGTGTCCTTCAGAGCCTCGCTAATATTGGTTAATGAAGAATACATTGATCCAAGGCATGTAAGGGCAATAATTGAAACCAGGATGATGAACTTCCAGCTTCTTATATGGTCTGAAATTTCTTTGTTCACAATTGCCCAGAACGGGCTGATCGCTTTATTATTTTTCATCCTCAGCGCCTCCTTCAAAATATTTGTAGTAGATATCGTCCAGGCCATATTCTTTTTTGTTCAGAGAAACCAATCCGTAATCACTCTCAACAATCAGCTTTGCTATATCCGAAGTAACATCTTTTTCACAATCAATAAAAAACTTGTTATCCTCGAACCTGACACCCGATACCCCTCCCAGCTCTTTGATGGCGTCTTCAAGATGGGAGCTTTTAGCATCTTTTTTCTTATTCCCGTCAACTTTATCCATGATACCGGCTTCAATGACCATCGGGCTTTCCGAGAATAATTTTTCTGAAAGGCCGGGAATAT
>CAZIAU010000073.1:8430-9459 GCA_964536755.1 uncultured Bacteroides sp.
CCCTGAAAATATACTGAAAATCCAACAATGGTTGGGAATATCTCCATCGGCAATTAATCTTCCTTTTACGAATATGCCCACTCTGTCACATACCTGCTGAACCTGGTGAAGATGATGGGAAGAAAACAATACAGTTATACCCTCTTTCTTACTCAGCTTGAAAATCAGGGTTAACAACTCCTTAACGCCCTCGGGATCAAGGCCAAGTGTCGGTTCGTCAAGTATGATTATTTTTGGTTTTTTAAGCAGCACATCGGCCAGCCCGAGCCGCTGGATCATACCTCTTGAATACGCACCTGTCTTTTTACCGGATTCCTGCGCCAGACCAACAAGTTTCAGCAACTGGCTGATCCTTGTTCTGGCATCATTATCCGGGATCTGATTAAGCCGTGCAGTGTACATCAGGTTTTCGAATCCTGTGAGGTTACTGTAAAAACCGATATCTTCCGGCAGGTAACCAACCTTCTGTTTTATCCGGATTGGATATTGTGACGAATTATCGCCAAATACTTTGACATAACCCGAGGAAGGCTCTGTCAGTCCCAGTATCATCCTGATTGTTGTCGATTTACCTGCTCCGTTAGGACCCAGTAACCCGAATATTTCGCCTTCTTTAACATTCAGGGTCAGGTCACCAACTGCAGGAAAATCATCATATCTCTTGGTAAGCCCTTTAATTTCAATGACATTGTCAGGCATGGCTTACCTCCTTCCGTATTTCCGGAATAACACGATAATACTCCCCAGTGCCAGGATGATGATCAGGATCCCGATCCACCCCCATAACATTGGGGTTTTAACAGACACCCTGAAGGCTAATTGGGATGTAACCTCGCTGCACCTGGCAGTGATATTTGTCACATAATCGCCGGCAATGGCCTTTTTATCAGCTTTGATGGTGGCAGTAATTAGAGCATTCTGGCCGGGTTCAATGGTGGCTATTTCTGAAGGTTCAAAAGTAACTTCCCATCCCGATGGTTTTGTCGCGCCTACTCTGACTGTGGATAGTGCTACCGTACCGGTATTTGA
>CAZIAU010000074.1:0-9437 GCA_964536755.1 uncultured Bacteroides sp.
GAAAACCACAATGTGGATACATTACAGTAATTTCCATAATCAATATATATTTCAAGGGTTTTCCAATCCCCATCTGAAGGTACATGCCAGCCTGCAGGGCATAAGTTACCTGTTGTGACAGTGTAACCGTTGTACAAAGCTCCAATCTGGTCCTTGTAAGTAGTTTCGTTATTTTCGTACCAGCAATAGGCAGGAGTTGTTAAGTTTTCCCACTCCGAAGTACCTGTAACCTTGGGGATCGGGTTCCCGTTGTTGTATAAGGTTGTCTTCAGGTTCTCCGCCATCCACCACTGTGTGCCAATTTTAACAGTATTGTAGGTATTCCCATCTTTGTCAGTCACCGTTCCCTGGTTGGCCCCGGTTACCGCAATATAATCGGGTATTGTTTCAGAGTCGCTTCCGTAACTGTTGGTTGCAGTCAGGCTAACCGTATATGTCCCGGCACTGTTATAGGTGTGTGTCGGATTCCTCATGGTGGATGTATATCCGTCTCCAAAATCCCAGTTCCAGCCTGTGGGACCATTTGTAGACTGGTCGGTAAAGGTCACGCTTTCGCCCTCGGTTATGATCGTCCTGTCGGCTGTAAAAGCAGCCACCGGGGCAGAACCGGCCGGTATCACTGTTATATAATTGTATTCTGTTTTGGTATTATTGCCGGCACTGTTGGTTACAGTTAAACTTACGTCATAGGTTCCCGACGCTGTGTATGAATGCGTCGGGTGCTGGACGACCGATGTAGTTCCGTCACCGAAATTCCAAGACCAGCTCACCGGATTATTGGAGGACTGATCTGTAAATGTAATACTCTCTCCCACGGTTACGCTTGTTTTATTTGCCGAGAATGCAGCTACCGGTGGGCTTGTTGCAACGGTGACCGTAATATAGTCCGGTTTGGTTTCAGTATGACTGCCGTTGACATTTGTTGCCGTCAGGCTAACTGTATATGTTCCGGTTGTTGAATAGGAATAGATCGGATGCTGATAGGTGGCAGTATCCCCATTCCCGAAAGTCCATACCCAACCTGTAGGATCGTTTGTTGACTGGTCGGTAAAGTAAATATCTTCTCCAACAACCACACTTGTTTTACTGGCAGAAAAATCGGCCACCGGAGCCAGACCTGCAACCTCAACTGTAATATAATCAGTTTTGGACTCTGTATCCGAACCCTTGCTGTTGGTTACAGTGAGGCTCACCGTGTAGGTCCCTACCGAATTATAGATATTTTCCGGATTTTGTTCGGTTGATGTATTACCGTCTCCAAATGACCAGGACCAGCTTGTGGGATCATTGACAGACTGGTCGGTAAAAGCAACGCTTTCACCCTCGGTTATAGTCGTTTTGTCGGCTGTAAAAGCAGCCACCGGGGCAGTTCCTTTGACAACCACAGTTATATAATCACTTTTTGTCTCGGTGTCCGATCCGTTGCTGTTGGTTACGGTCAGGCTCACCGAATAATTACCCGCAGAGTTGTATATATTTGTGGGATTCTGTTCATCTGAGGTATTACCGTCACCAAATGTCCATGACCAGCTCTCGGGATTATTGGTAGATCTGTCAGTAAAGATTATACTTTCACCCTCGTTTATTACAGTCTTGTTGGCAGTAAAATCCGCAACCGGTTTGCCGTCGGTTCCGGTTGTGATGCTCTTTACCTCACCGTAGACCGTGTCGAGGCTGTGCAGTGCAAAAGCCCTGAAATTATAGGTTTTGCCCTGGTTCAGTCCCGTTATGGAGGTACGGAAACTTCCAATGCTGTTTATTGGTCCCAACCTGCTGGAGGGATCATCAACGGTCGGAAGAGGCGATTCTGACCAGCAGAACCCATGATCGGTTACCTCTTCTGTTCCTATGTTCTCAATGGTTCCGTTCAGGGAATAGCTACCATTGGAATATGCTATGACAGAATCTGTGGTTACAAAAAGAAAACCCTCAGGCTCAAAAGGGATACAATTTGTAATGGAAAAAAGAATAACCATCCCCTGGAAGAGGAATGGTAGTGCAACATGAATACTGGTTCTCTTATTCCCTTTCATGGATCTCTCGCTCCTACTTCTTTTTCAGAAAGATAAAGTCTCCGCCCTCATTACCCACATTCTGTATCTCACCGTATTGAGGAACCACGCTGCTGTTGCTTACCACGGCCATCCAGAAACTGCTGAAAAGCTCCTCCGAGGAGAGGTAGGTTTCATTATTTTCATACAGCCTCTGTATTAAGTATTTGATAAAGGCACTCTCGTCAGGTACCTCATCCATCGTACCGCTGGTCATAGCCTTGCGGCTGGGCATATCATATATCCTCTCATAGGCAATCTCTTTATTCATGTTGACCGACCTGGCTTTGAATATGGAGCCGGCAAAACAGGCATCGGTAATCAGCAGGGTGTGTTTTGTATGAATGGCCTGCAGGTAATCAACAAGCGTACTGTTACGGAACCAGTCAGCCGTCGATTCCTGGGTAGCATCCGAAGGCAACCAGTACCCGATTTTCGCCTCATCGTCCCAGTAGCCATGACCCGCATAAAAAATAAGCAGGTTATCTTTCGGGGTCACTTTGCTTCGTACCTGGTCCAGTCCGCTTATGATCTCCCTTCTTGTGGGATTTCTGAGAATATGCACGTTTTCAGGATCAAAAGTGTATTTCTCCACAAGTACCTTGAAAAAATTCTCTGCATCCCTGATCGGATTGGCAAGGTCCGGAAATGCCTTTTCCTCGTATTTATCAATCCCGATCAATAACCCATAATATTTCGACTCTGTGCTTATACGGTCGGCCAGGGTAACCACCGGGGGATCATAAACAATGGTAATATATTGATCCTGCATATTACTTTGTTCATCCATGGCTTTCAGATGAACCAGGTTCTCTCCCGGGTCCAGTGAAATCAGTGACGCAAATATCCCTGTTGCATTTACCATCCTGATATCCGTATTCACGGACACAAATCTGATCTTGCTATCATCCTTGACCTCTCCTAAAATTTCAACCTCCTGAAGATCAGAATAATACTTGCTGTCTTTCCCGATCTTGGGAGAGAGTATAGTTATCTTAGGAGGCTCGGTATCCACAGTATTATTCAGTTTGAACGAAACTGTATTGCTTTCTGCCTCCTGTGCATTTATCCTGGTCAGTCCCAGGGCAAATAATATCAACAAATAAATTCCTGCACGTTTCATTGGACTGTTTTTTATTCCGTTTACCATGCTAAAACCTGTATCCAACACCGATATAAGGTGCCCTCATTAGAGGATCCAAACCTGTTTCAAAAGTTACACCTTTTATTTCACCCAGGAAAGGTTTCTCCTTCAGATCGTTTGTTCCGATCAAGGTCCATATCAGATCGGCCACCCAGATTCCGATGGCACTATAAGCAAGAATCTCAGAAATATTATCCTGTTTTAATGATTTCTGAAGCAATTCGTCCTTATCGTTATATCCCGTAAGATCGTATATTCCTTTGTAACTATTTATAGCCTTCCGGTTCAGGAGTACTGATCCCGCAATGCATCCATAGCCCGCCACTCCTTTTATCCAGTGCGGTTTTTCTGTAACCCGCGCAAGCCCCAGTCCCGGCAGGGCCAATGATTGAAGTATAACGTATCCCCGGTTAAAGTTTTTTGACTCAACTGTGGATGGTGTTTTCGTATTGCTGAGAATTTCCTCCTCTTTGATAGCTGGTTCTGTGTTAACGGGTATCTCCTCCTTTCTGACACCGGGACCGGCACTCTCTTCACTTCGATCCGGCTCAACAGCCGCCTCATCCATTTCAGGAATCTCTTCGTTCGGAGGAAAAATCAGTTTTGCATTGATCTTCACATAAATGGTGGAATTCATAACGATACCGTCGGCACCCAGGTCCCACCTGATAAACTTTCCACTACCACCGCTGATCCCCTCGCCAATATCCCCGGAAAGGGCACCGGCATGAATAATTTGTCCATCGGGACCGGTGATGGTCATACTTACCAGGAATTTGTCGGTCCGGTTACTGTTCAATATATCATAACTAATACTGACTATATTATCTTTTAAGGCAAGCTTCGGGTCAGATACCACAAAGTTCTGAGCATAACAGAGAGATGCCGCAAAAAACAGGCAGAGACAGAGCAGAACCGTCAGATGCTTTTCCATAATCATTATTATTAATTTACCAGGCAGACAATCATTCTGTCAGAATTATAAAAATACAGCGCATATTGAGAAATCGCAAATCTTGCCAAAATTCTAAATCGCTATCTTTGGTCATTCTGTCAAAACCTGTCACAGTTTATGGTGAAAAGAGTTGTTTTCTTATATACAGTCTTTACGATTTCCTTACCATCGGCAGCACAACCGGAAATCTCAACCGAAAGGCTTGAACAACACGTATTTACCCTTGCTTCGGATTCCTTGCTTGGAAGGGGATTCGGAACAGAACAGGGATCAACAGCAGCCCGTTACATTGCTGACCAGTTCAAAGAAGCCGGAATAGAGCCCCTGAACGGTGACTACTTCCATTCATTTAATTACAGGACGGGGATACTTAATATTGCCGGGACCAATGTGACGGGTATTATCCATGGAAATGACCCTGATCTGGTGAATGAATATATCATCATGGGAGCCCATTATGATCATCTCGGATGGAAAATCAGCGATGGGGACACGGTGGTTTATAACGGAGCAGATGATAATGCATCGGGCACCGCATCCATTATCGAGATTGGCAGGAACCTGGTTTTTAAAAAGGAATCTTTAGGCAGAAGTATAATCATCGTCGCCTTCGACGGAGAAGAGAGCGGTCTCATTGGTTCGAAACAATTCCTGGCCGATGGGATTATTCCCCCTGAACAGATAAAACTTATGTTCAGTCTGGATATGGTTGGTATGTACAAGGCTCACGGGGGACTGGACCTGGAGGGGATAAACCTGCTGCCGGATGTAGAAAGGATTACCGGTGAACTGGCCAATAAGGATAGTATTATAATAAGGAAGGCCAACCGAAGGATTGAGCAACGGACAGATACGGCTCCCTTTGGCAATCGGGGCATCCCTGCCATTGCACCCAATACAGGAACTGAATCTCCCTATCATAAGCCTGAAGACAGGGCCGAGTTACTGGATTACGACGGGATGGCCCTTATAGCCGGGTACATCACTGATGTCACCTCTGAACTTTCAAATTCTGAAGTGTTGTCTGAAATGACCTTTACTGAAGGGGGAAAGGATGAAGCATCCGGCTCCGGACTGTTCCGGAAGGGCCTCAGAATCAACCTTGGATCGGGGAAGCACAACTACCCCGGTGAATTTTACAACGGGAAATCCGTATTCTCTGCCGGTGCGGGGATGTTCGCCAGCATCAGGGCAACCAGTTTTCTCACTGTACAACCGGAGGTGCTCTATGAAACCACCGGGAGTCAGCATGCCCGCGGGACCTTCCGGACCCATTCGGTAACCACACCGCTTAATCTGCTGATCACATCACCTGAGAGCGTGGGGGTCAGGACCTATTTCCGGGTTGGAGGATACTACTGCTATCACTTCGGGGGCAAGGTGGGTAACGTTAAAATTGATTTCCAGGATGAATATGCAAACCAGGAATACGGGATAGTGTATGGATTTGGTCTTGAGATCATGAATGTTCAGATGGGTCTCAATATCCAGAGAGGACTGTCAGGTTTGAACCGTGACCCGGATGCATCTGGAATGAGTCAGGAGAGTATCTATTTCGGCCTGGGATTTACCTTCTGAGTGTTGAGTGTTATTTAAATCCAGAATAAATAGCATTGAAATAGATTTTATATGATATTCGGCAAGTGAGAATTGTCTAACATCAATAATTTTGTAGCTGTTTCTGACGAAATCACCGGCATGTCCCAGCAGAACCTTATCAACCACGAAGGGATTATCGAAAAGATAGAGAACGATGTTGCTCATGTGAAGATCGACAGCAGGTCGGCATGTGCCGCCTGTAATGCAAAAGGGGGTTGCGGGGCAGCGGACCAGGAGGAAAAGTTTCTTGATATTCCTCTGGGCGATAACTCATATAACATCGGTGAATTAGTTCAGGTACAGGTAGAAAAACGGCTGGGATTCAGAGCGGTAGCACTGGGATATGTTTACCCTTTCATTCTTTTAATGATCGTTTTAGTCACTCTTACAGTAGCCGGGGTAAATGAAATGACTGCAGGAGCACTGGCACTTCTCTCACTTCTGCCTTACTACCTTGTACTGTATCTGGTCCGGAAACGAATTGAGTCAACTTTTACATTTAGAATAAAGTAAATCTTATTGGCGAAATGAGTCATATCATTCTCATAACAATTATCACACTGGTGGCCATCGGAACAGCTGCTGCCATCATCCTCTACTTTGTGGCACAAAAATTCAAAGTTTTTGAAGATCCCCGCATCGATGAAGTAGAGGAATCTCTTCCTGCTGCAAACTGTGGCGGATGCGGGTTCGCCGGTTGCAGGAATTTTGCGGAAGCACTGGTTAAAACAGATGACTGGAATGACCTGTTCTGTCCGGTTGGAGGAAACGAAACCATGTCAAAGGTTGCGGCCCTCCTGGGGAAAGAAGCCATCGAACAGGCTCCACGGGTAGCTGTTGTCAGATGTAATGGCACTCCCGAGTTCAGGCCCAGGATCAATGTGTATGACGGGGCTCCAACCTGTGCAATTGCACACAGCCTCTATTCCGGTGAAGGAGGCTGTCCCCACGGATGCCTGGGTGAAGGTGATTGTGTTGTAGTCTGTGATTTTGATGCCATCCATATGGACCCTGTTACAGGCCTTCCCGTTGTCGATGATGATAAATGTACGGCCTGCGGTGCATGCGTGGTTGCATGTCCCCGGGATATTATTGAATTGCGTAAAAAGAATAAGAAAGACCGAAAAATATTTGTAAGCTGTGTTAATGAGGAGAAAGGGGTTGTAGCCAAAAAGAATTGCAGCGTGGCCTGTATCGGTTGTTCCAAGTGCTTCAAGGTTTGTCCTTTTGATGCAATAACCATGAATAACAACCTGGCCTTTATCGATTCAGAAAAATGCAGGCTTTGCAGGAAATGTGCTCCTGAGTGTCCCACAAATTCCATCCTGGAGCTCAATTTCCCCCCGAAAAAAACAGAAATAACGGAACCTGTTGAAGCCGAAACCAAATAGATGACTGTCGCATGAGTCTAAAAACATTTTCAAGGGGTGGTGTACATCCACCGGAACATAAGATCTCCGCAGGGAACTCTATTCAGGTCCTGGCTCCTCCGGAGACGGTTGTAATACCGGTTTCCCAGCATCTTGGAGCACCATCCGGCATTGTTGTTGAACGAGGCGAGCAGGTAAAGGCCGGACAACTTATTGCCAGGGCGGAAGGATTTGTTTCAACCAATATTCATTCCTCTGTTTCGGGAAAAGTATTGAAGATCGATACCTTTCCGGATAGTTCGGGTTACAGAAGAATGGCTGTTCAGATCCAGGTTGAAGGGGACGACTGGCTGGAATCCATTGACCGTTCGGATGACCTGGTAAGAAATACAGCCCTTAACGGTGAAGACATAAAGAAAAAGATCCTGGAGGCAGGAGTCGTTGGCCTGGGTGGCGCCACATTCCCCAGTCACGTGAAATTGATGGTTCCCGGAGGCAGATCAGCAGAATACCTCATTATAAATGGTGCTGAATGTGAGCCCTATCTCACGTCAGACCATGCGCTGATGATGGAGAAACCGGAAGAGATCGTGGCAGGCATACAGATTATGATGACCGGCCTGGGCGTGAAAAAGGCAATCATGGGAATCGAGAACAATAAACCGGATGCCATTGAAAAAATGGGAAAGGTGACAGAAGGTACTTCCATCAGGATTCAGGGATTAAAGGTCAAATACCCCCAGGGCGGAGAGAAGCAACTGATACAGGCTTTGCTTAAGCGTGAGGTTCCGTCGGGAGGTTTACCCATTGATGTGGGAGTTGTGGTCTTTAACGTGGGTACGGTATATGCAGCCTATGAGGCAGTCATGAAAAATAAACCGCTCATTGAGCGGATCGTCACCGTAACAGGGAAATCGCTCGAAAAGCCCTCCAATTTCAAGGTACGGATAGGTACCCCGGTATCCGATCTTATTGAAAAAGCAGGCGGGGTCCCGGAAGATACAGCCAAGATTATAAACGGCGGACCCATGATGGGGAAAGCACTGGCGACAACGGAGGTACCCATTGTGAAAGGAAGTTCCGGCATTGTGCTGATCAATAATAAGGAAGCCAGGAGAAGAGAGGTTAAACCCTGTATCCGGTGTACACGCTGTGTGGGAGTTTGTCCGATGGGCCTGGAACCTTACCTGCTAATGACTCTTTCTGAGAAGGGCCACTTTGAAAGGATGGAACAGGAAAGGGTCATGGACTGTATCGAGTGCGGAAGCTGTAGTTATACCTGTCCGTCTGCCCGCCCACTTCTCGATTATATAAGACTGGGCAAGGCTGAGGTTGGCAAGTTAATACGAACCAGAAAAACTGTTAAATGAACAAACTTGTTTTATCACCTTCACCTCATGTATCGACGGGAGAATCGATCCCGAAACTTATGTACGGGGTGATCATATCCTTACTGCCTGCCCTGGGTGTGTCAGTCTTCTATTTTGGATTGGGAATGGTTATCATCACTTCGGTGTCCATTCTCTCCTGTATCCTGTTTGAATACCTGATCCAGAAATTTATTATGAAGGTGAAACCTACCCACCTGGACGGATCAGCCATTCTTACCGGATTGTTGCTGGCTTTCTGCCTGCCCGCCAATATCCCCTTCCCCATGGTAATGATCGGTGCACTGGTTGCAGTGGGCATAGGAAAGATGACCTTCGGGGGCCTGGGTAATAATATTTTCAATCCGGCTCTTGTAGGCAGGGTATTCCTTTTTATCTCCTTCCCGGTAGCCATGACCTCCTGGCCCCAACCCGGACAGTGGATGAGTTACACCGATGCACTTACAGGGGCCACCCCACTGGGGATTATGAAGGAAGGCCTTGCAATAAAAAGCGTAGGAGAGATCATGCCCGAACTGCCATCATTCCTGAACCTTTTCCTTGGCCGTATGATGGGATCATCGGGTGAAGTGGCTGCAATTGCGCTTCTGGCCGGTATGGTTTACCTGCTTATAAGAAAGATCATCACTTGGCATATTCCCATATCGATCCTTGGAACAGTATTTATTTTCACAGGGATCCTCTGGCTCGTTAATCCCGACCGGTTTGCCAGTCCGGTTTTCCACCTGCTTACGGGGGGGCTTATACTGGGAGCCATCTACATGGCAACCGATTATGTCACATCGCCGATGACTGTGAAAGGTATGTTGATCTATGGTGTGGGAATCGGGATCGTTACGGTATTAATAAGGATATTCGGAGCATATCCCGAAGGGGTTCAGTTTGCCATACTGATCTTTAACGGATTTACTCCGTTACTCAACAAATATA
>CAZIAU010000075.1:0-9400 GCA_964536755.1 uncultured Bacteroides sp.
TCATGGATGAGATCCGTGCCTTTGATCACAGCCATGAACCGCGCCTGGAGCCTGAGCTGTTCCAGGTACTGCCGGACCGACTGAATGATCTGAGTGGGGAGATTGCGCCTCTGATCATCAAGGTATTCGGAAAGAACCTTGAGCTGATTCAGGAAACGGCACAGCAGATCTCAGATTCACTGGAGCTGATCAGCGGTGCTGTGGATGTATACAGGGGATTCAGTAAAGGTGAACCAGAACTGACCATACGTGTGAAAGAGGAAGCTGCGACACGGTATGGATTGTCCGTCAATGAGGTGAGCGATGCCATACATATGGCTCTCTGGGGTGATGAGGCCACACAGATGATGCAGGGACTGAAAATGATACCGGTACGGGTTCGTTATCCCAAATCCGATTTTGACCATGCTGAAAAAATTGAAAAACTTCCGATTTACCTGGCACCCGTTAACCGGGTATTATACCTGGATGAACTGGCAACTGTTGAGAAAGTGCCCGGGAAGACGGATATTGAACATGAGAATCTGAGCCAGGTCATCAATATAAAAGCACAGATCTCGGAACGGGACCTGGGCAGTATTATATCTGATATCAAAGTGATGCTGGAAGGGATTCATTTGCCCCCCGGGGTGACTGTTGAACTGGGTGGACAATATAAGAGTCAGCAGCAGGCCTTTTCAGAACTGATCCTCATACTCAGTTTTGGCATCCTTCTGGTCTTCTCCATACTGCTCTTTGAATTTCGTTCCTTCCGGACTGCCGGAGTCATACTCACAGGGACCATTCTGTCGGTCAGCGGGGTGTTCCTGTTGTTGTGGATCTTAAAGATCCCACTGGATATATCAGCTTTCATGGGTATGATCATGATTATCGGTGTGGTGGTCAATAATGGCATCCTGCTCATTGATTATGCAGAGAAATACCTGAAAGAAGAATCCTGTGATGTGGCGACTGCACTGTTAATGGCCGGCAAGGTGCGCCTTCGCCCGATCCTGATGACCACCCTGGCCACCATATTCGGGTTCCTCCCTCTTGCCCTTTCCCTGGGAGAAGGTTCCGAAATGCTTCAACCACTGGCTATCTCTATGATAGGTGGTATCAGTATCTCCATGTTTCTTTCTTTGCTGGTCATTCCCGGCCTTTACCGGGTAGTAAACTCTCGCCGAACATTAATTAAATGAAATTTGCTACTCAGAATTATCCAGCACGCAAATAAATCCTTCTGTAGCCTCTTCAGGCCGTGTTTGTTTCCTGATCGTCCCTTTCTGACTGACATGTTTATTCAGGGCCTCATATTTAATATCTAAATAATCTTTAACATCAATATTAATATCCGGTTCCCCCCTGCCGTTAGCCACGGCCTTATCGTCGAGCAGCCACCCTTTGGGTCTCATCCAGAGTTGTCCGACAGCCACCCCTTTTCTCATGGCTTCTTTGAATGCCAGGTATACGATATAGCCACTGTTGCCATGATCATGCTTATCGCCTCCCATGGTATGAGTGATGACTATCTCGGGTGAATATTCCCGCAGCAGATCAACCAGGTATTCCACATTACCGGGTTCAGCCTGGGCAAGGCTTACCACCTGCCTTCCGGGAGGCTGATACCGGTGATATTCGTCCGATCCGGCATAACATCGTTTACGCCCCTGCCAGATAAAGCCTTCCCTGAAATCAAGGAATACCGGGGTTGCATGGAAAACAGCTGCTGCCCTTATGGCTTCTTCCTGGCGGATCTGGATTGTTTCGAGAGCCCCAGCGGGATAGGACATGGGTGAATCTGATATTGAAAACAACGGCTTTGTGATTCCGCGGGGTGGTGACGTGCCACCGCCGACTGATTCTATCCCACAGCCTGCGAAGTTATTTATTACACAGACATAGACTCCTTCATAACCTTCAGAGATGAACTTTGCCAGAGTACCACCTGCGATAGGTTCCACATCATCGGCATGAGCGCCGAATACCATGATGCATTTCCTGGGTTTTTCCAGTCCGCCGGCAATTGCCGGTAAAACTGAAATGATGCACATGAGAACGATGTTTCTAAGTCGAAGCTGTAATCTTTTCATGGTCATCTCCATTTTTCTCGAAATTATTAAAATATCGTGATAATCATACAAGAAAATAATTAAGTTGCGAAACTTGTGGGATAATCCGAACTTTAGTATTTGACGACAACCTGATTATAAAATTACAATCCATGAAATTAAAATTCAGAAAATCTTCACTGTTAATTCTATCTCTTATCCTGGCAGTCGGGACAGGACTCTTTGCACAATCTTTCAGTCTGTTTGCCGTAAGCGACCTCCGGCGGGTATTTGAAGACGGATATAATTTACCGCCGGTATATGACTCCATCACTGTATTCGGGATAAGGGATGAGACTATCTCGGGACAACTAGTTATACATACGAAAAGTAAACTGACAGATGTCACTGTTGATATAAGCCCGTTAAATAACCTTGATACGGGTGATGAGATTCCGGCTGCCGGTATCAGCTGGGATTTTGTCGGGAGCGTACTGCTTCCAACCAATGCTCCGAATCAGCCCCTGAGTGCAGTGGTCCGGCCCGCACCGGCCATGTTCCCGGACTATCTTATGGCTGAACGGAAAATTGACATCAAAAAGAAGAGTTATCAGGCTGTCTGGCTTACCCTGGATATTCCTGTTGATGCAGAAACCGGTAATTACTCCTGCACAGTAACGGTAAAGTGTGCAGAGGGAGAACAGTCATTACCCCTGTCTCTCACAGTGTATCCCCTGACACTGCCACCCGAACGCCATCTGAAGATTGCCGTGCGCTATTCTGTGGATCGTTTTGAAAAGTATCACGGGATAAAGGAGAAGTATTCAGATGACTGGTATGATATGCTTAAGGTATATGCAGATAATATGGTGGCTCACCGGCAGAATGTAATGCAGGCTTCGCTGGGAACAATAGGGATCAGCCGGACCCTGGACGGTGAGCTGGAATTTGATTTTACACAGTTTGACAGTATCATCCGGGTTTTCATGAATACAGGCAGGATGGATTACATTGAAACGGGGTATGGATTGACCAGGTTCGGTGATGGGGCCTGGTTCAGTACGGAAATTGAATTAAGTGATTTCAAAGTAAGGAATAAAGAGAATGGAGAGACCATAACGATGGCCGGCAAGGATGTGGTTCCTGTTTTTCTGCCGGCTTTTGAAAGCCATCTGCGCCGGAAGGGCTGGCTCGAAAAGACCCTTCTCAGCGTCAGAAATGAACCCTCCCTTCACAATGCAATTCCATATACAGAAATGTCGGACTATTTCCATCACCTGGCGCCGGACCTTAAACAGTTTGAGTCATTGGAAACCACCATGTTTGGCGGGGTTGATATCCCCGGTCCCAAAATCGATCACCTGGCAACATGGTATGATTCGTACAGGGAGGCACAGGTAAAAGGGACCGAGATCTGTTATTATATTGTCGGGATCTACCAGGGAAGCAGGTATCCGAATAAAACCATTGATGTCCCTGTAATGGACAGCCGGATTATGCCCTGGTTGAATTATAAGTATAACATCAGCGGGATTAAACACTGGGGATGGAACAGCTGGACGGATGATCCATATCATGAGGTCGGGATGCATCTTGGGGATGGATGGCAAGTCTATCCGGTTCCCGGAGGGGTACTGAATTCCCTGAGGTGGGAACAGATGAGGAACGGAATTGAGGACTATGAATATTTCTATATGTTCGGGGAAAGAATTCAAAGCCTGAAGGATTCTCTGGGATCGAGGTTTGATTGGATCGATCCGATGCAGAGGGGAAGAGAGATAGCCGGCCGTGTTGTTATGAGTTTTTCGGAAAGGATAAGTGACCCACGGGAACTTTATAAAGCAAAACAGGAGCTTATTGATGAATTGCTTGAATTCGATACTTCCCCCGGGATCTATATACAGACAAATCCTGAAGAAAACACGACCCTCACCAGCCAGTCCTCTGTTGAGGTTCGTGGGTGGACTGAACCGGGGACCAGAATTGTTATTAACGGTATAGAGCTGCCGGTCAGCAGGCAGGGACTATTTCTTGAACAATTCGTAATGACTGTAGAGGATAATACCATCCGTGTTCAGGCGAGCAACGACAGTGGTTCAAAAGAGATAGTCCGCCGGTTCAATGTTAAATAAATCAACCGGTTTTAAATAAACCGGAACAGATATTCTAATTGAAACACTCATGATGAAAAGAAAAATCACGCTATCATTTCTTATTGTTTTACTTTCAGTTTCGTCGGAACAGGCACAAACAGTCAATACGGCTGTTATCGACGCAACGAACACCAATGTGCACAAGATCAGCCGCTTCATTTACAGCCATTTTTCCGAACACCTTGGAAACTGTATCTATGGAGGCCTCTGGGTGGGCGAAGATTCAGCCATACCTAACAATAATGGTCTTCGAACGGATGTGGTGGACGCACTGAACCGGATAAAGGTCCCGGCACTGAGATGGCCGGGCGGGTGTTTTGCCGACGAATATCACTGGCGGGATGGCATCGGGCCGCGCAGCTTAAGGCCGGAAATGATCAACACCAACTGGGGCGGGGTGACTGAGGATAACAGTTTTGGGACTCATGAATTTATGGAACTCTGTGATCAACTGAATTGTGAGGCTTACATCAGCGGGAACCTGGGAAGTGGCACTGTAAGGGAGATGTCCCAATGGGTGGAGTACCTGAACTCGGACAATGAAAGCCCGATGACAGAACTCAGAAAAGCCAACGGCCGTGACCTGTCATGGGGTGTCCAGTTCTGGGGGGTAGGCAATGAGTCCTGGGGGTGTGGCGGACGAATGAGACCCGGTTATTATATAGACAGGGCCCTGCACTATTCCGCTTTCCTTAAAAATTATGGGGATCATCATTTGAAATTAATCGCGGTCGGACCAAATGCGGACGATTACAACTGGACCGATGTTGTCATGGGAGAGATGCGGGATATTTTCTGGGGCCTGGCACTTCACTACTATACAAATCTCTCCTCATCGGCCACTCAGTTCAAAGAGGATGAGTGGTTCCAGGTTATGAAGCAGACACTGAAGATGGAAGAGCTTGTCTCCAGGCATTCCGAAATAATGGACAAAAACGATCCGTTAAAGAGTGTTGCCCTTGTAGTGGATGAATGGGGGACATGGTACCAGGTAGAACCAGGTACAAATCCGGGATTCCTGTTCCAGCAAAACTCTCTGAGGGATGCACTGGTTGCAGGTATCAACCTGAATATTTTCAATAACCACTGCGATCGTGTGAGAATGACAGCCATTGCACAGGTGGTTAATGTACTGCAATCTGTTATCCTGACCAGGGAAGAAAAAATGTTGCTCACACCTACATACCACGTATTTGATATGTATAAAGTGCACCAGGACGCATATATGTTGCCAACTACATTGAATACGGAGAATTACAGTTACGGGGATCAATCGGTCCCTGCACTTAACATCTCCTCATCTCTTGATAAAAACGGGAAGATGCACGTCTCGATTTGCAATCTGCATGCAAATAAAACAGAGAAATTAGTATGCAGTATCAAAGGCTTCACCCCGGAGAAGGGGAACGGAGAGATCTTAACTGCATCCAGGCTGAATGCTTATAACAGTTTCGATCATCCTGATAATGTTACAATAGGCGAATTTTCCGGGTTCCGCCTGAACCGTGGTAAACTCGAAATTGATATGCCTCCTCATTCCGTAGTTATGGTGGAACTGGAAGGCAACCTTATTTCGGAGGATAACACTGTTGAGGTAAATAAACCGGTGAAAGGCCTGAGTTATCAATTATATAAAGGGATTTACTACAAACTCTCCGATTTTAAATCTGCTTTACCGGATGCTAAAGGGGTAATAGGAACGGTATCGTTCCCGGAGGAATCAGGGGAATCCAATTTCGGGGTTGTATATCAGGGATATTTTAAAGCTGAAGAGTCGGGAATCTACAACTTTAACATGTTGTCCGATGACGGCTCAAAATTATCCATCGACAACAGGGTAATTATTGATATTGATGGCCGGCACGGGATCGTTGAACAGGATGGGATCATCTATCTCCACAAAGGGTACCATCTTTTTGAATTATCCTATTTCCAGGCAGGCGGTGGCAGGGTCCTGAAACTGAACCTGCCTGGTAAGGATGGTGAACTGGTGCCACTGACCGGGGAGAGACTCTGGCATGAGAAGAAATAGGTCAGGTATCAAAATCCAAAACAGGAAGAACCTGGCAAAGTAGTGGGAAATCCGGATTACATTATGTAAATTGAGGAACTGGCAAGTCTAACATATGAAACTCATATTCCAAGGGCTCCTCTCCTTTTTTCTGCTGACCGGATTATCCTGCTCACAATCCGTTGAAACAGAGAATAAACCCAATTTCATTTTTATCCTGGTGGACGACCTGGGATGGGCCGACCTGGAATGTTACGGGAGCACTTTCTATGAAACCCCGAATATTGACAAACTGGCGGGTGAGTCCATGCGGTTTACAAATGCCTATGCGGCCTGTCCTGTTTGTTCTCCTACCAGGGCCAGCATCATGACAGGCAAATATCCGGCCCGGATCGGATTAACCGACTGGATACCAGGAAGACAGGCCTATGCAGGTGCACAACCCTGCGATAAACTATTATCCCGGGATTTTGAGCTGGAAATGAAACTGGAGGAGGTGACCGTTGCAGAGGCACTTAAAGAGGCAGGTTACCGGACTTTTTTTGCAGGGAAATGGCATTTAGGTGAAGATTCAATTTACTGGCCGGAATACCAGGGGTTCGATATCAACAAGGGAGGGTGGTCCAGGGGCTGGCCTGATGGTGGCTATTTCAGCCCTTATATTAACCCCCGGCTTGAGAACGGGCCGGAAGGAGAATGCCTTACGGACAGGCTGACTGATGAATCGATCAGCTTCCTTGAAAATCAAACAGAAACAGAAGAGCCGTTCTTCCTCTATCTCTCATTTTATGCTGTGCACAACCCCATGCAGACAAAACCTGAACTGAAGAAAAAATATGAAAGGAAAATTGACAGTCTTGGAATGGACCGTGAGTCAATGGAAACATCAGACCGGCAATGGATAAATGGTGCTCCTCCAGGGGGACGCTATATTGAACGTATACAACAGGGCCATGCTACCTACGCAGGCATGATTGAAACAGTGGACAGCAATGTGGGCCGGATTGCAGGAAAGCTGGAAGAACTTGGTCTGGACAACAATACCATTATATTCTTTATGTCCGATAACGGCGGACTATCCACCTCCGAGGGGTCTCCCACTTCCAATCTCCCTCTCAGGGCCGGGAAAGGATGGCTCTATGAAGGTGGTATCCGGGAACCCATGTTCATAAAATGGCCGGGATCAGTTTCACAGGGCAGGGTAAGCAGTGTCCCTGTTATCAGCACCGATTTTTATCCCACCATGCTTGAGATGGCGGATCTGGATCCGATGCCGGAACAACATATGGACGGGATCAGCCTTGTCCCACTTTTAACAGAAGAGGGTGTTTCTGAACAGCGCCCTCTGTTCTGGCACTATCCCCACTACAGCAACCAGGGAGGAAAACCGGGAGCGGCAGTAAGGCTCGGGGATTATAAGCTGATCGAGTTTTTCGAGTTCGGGGACCTGGAACTATATAACCTTGAGGCTGATCCCGGTGAATCATATGATATCAGTGAACAGATGCCCGAAAAGGTGAAGGAACTGGAGGATTTGCTTCACATGTGGCAGAAGGAAGTAAGTGCGGAAGCAATGGATCCAAATCCGGGATTTGATCCCGGATATGTCAGGGCAGACTATCTGAATAAATAGCAGGGTGTCTGTCAATCATGTGAACTTGACATTATGTAACCACTATTATAAATTAGTTAGTCCTAAAAAACCTGAAGTGCGTTTAAGACTTGGCATATACCTGGGATTGCTAGTCCTGGTCTCAGCTGGATATAATTCCCTGGCCCAGGAACGCGAGTTCATCTACGACCATTTCAATATCACAAACGGACTGATCAGTGACAATATTTTTAAGATACTTGTGGACAGGGAAGGTAATACATGGATCGTCACATACAATGGCCTTCAGAAATACAACGGATATGAATATGTAACCTATACTTCGGGCCTGCACCAGACGGGAAAGCTGAGCAGTAATTTTGTAGAGGATATCTTCGAAGACAGGGATGGCAACCTGATCGTAGTACTTGAGGCAGGAATTGATATTTTTAATAAGTACAACTCATCCTTTACGAACCTGTTATCGAAGGCCCCCTTTGCAAATATCAGGAGAAATGAGATTAACAGGATCGCATCGGCTGCCCAGGACAGGTCCGGGGCTATCTGGGTGAACTGCAATAACCACCTTGTTAAGATCGATAGTGCAAAGAAGGATATTGTCATATATCCGGCAGAGTACAGCGGTCGTTTTGTGATGAACGGTGACAGCACGGTCCTCTGGATCATTACCGACGAGGCCATAAAAAGATTTGATACGGGAAATAGCCTGCTTACTATTACAGGTGTGGAAGAGATCCCCGGTCCGGTTTACATCAACAGGCTGAATACGATCTACCATGATTCTTATGATATTTGCTGGCTGGGGACTTCTCAGGGGCTCTATGTTTTTGATGAGGAGAGAATGCAGATCCTTGATCCCGTGACTACAATTCCAGGCTTCAGGGATTCTCAAAGTCTGGTGAAGGGGAAGAATATAACTGCCCTTTATGAGGATTTCAGGAACGACCTCTGGTTCGTATCCGGAGTGGTATTATACAGGATGGACCGGCAGTCAGGCAAAATCCAGGTCCTACAGCACGAGCTTGAAAATCAGAACAGTATCCTGGAAGAGCAGATCACCGGCATCCATGGTAACCGGACCGGGGTTCTGTGGATCACCTACCTGAATGAAGGTTTTACCCGGATAAATATTAAGGGAAATAATTTCAGATCTTACAGGGTCAGGACCGATCGGGACCGCAGCCTGGGAGGGAACACGGTACGTTCCATTTTTAAGGACCTGAATGGATATATATGGCTTGGATTGTATAATAACGGGCTTGACAGGATAGATCCTGTTACCGGAAAGGTGTCCCACTTCAGGTATGAACAGGGTCAGGATGGGAGTGTTTGTTCCAATTACATATCCTCACTTTTTTTAGACAGGCGACAGAGGTTGTGGGTGGGATCCCATGACAACGGGCTCTGCTATGCAGACTATGTCTATCAGAAGGAACTGGATTTCAAAACAACCGGATTTTTGAATTCCAACGATGAGATCTACCATATTCAGGGTGATTCCCTGGGCAGGATATGGATCGGGACCAGGACCGGGCTGGGAGTTTATGATTATGATTACGATGATAAGGGTTACTATATCGTCATGGAATATATC
>CAZIAU010000076.1:0-9337 GCA_964536755.1 uncultured Bacteroides sp.
CGGTTTTTATTTTTTTTCTTAAATTTACCGGAAACATAACAATTTGATATACATTTACGTATTAAACAAAAAATATATCGTATGTCAACACCTCCTGCAGAACCGAGAAGACTTCCTATCGTCAATGAGGGAGCGAGGAAGAAGAGAGCTCAGAAGAAATATACACTCCCTGTGATAGGACATTTTGCCGACAGAAGTGTTGAATTCAAAAATATCCTTGAGGCTGAAGCGATTACAGGAATCAATTATACCCTGATTTTTGAAGCTTGCATAGGGAAGATATTCAAAGCAAAGAATGTACACTGGGAATTCAAGAAGGGGAACCATTACATTAAGTATAAGGCATTCTATATCAATGCACAGGAAAGCTATAACAGGTTAGGGGGGTTCAATGGGTAATTTCAACCAGAATTTATTACTTCCGCCTTCACTGGAAGAGTTAATAGACTTCAACCACATCAATTAAAAAATCCGGAAAATCCCGAAGAGAAACAAAAAAGTCCACTTCTGAGACGGCCTCTTTCTGTGCAGTGTGAATTTTGCACTATGCACTATGCACTTCTACATACAACGATTAGCTTCGTTGAAGTTAAGCGTTGTATGTTGATGAGCTGGTATCTCCACCTCTTCCTGTCCAGTTGGTATGAAAAAACTCACCCCTGGGTTTGTCCACCCGCTCATAGGTATGAGCTCCGAAATAGTCACGCTGTGCCTGGAGCATATTGGCGGGAAGACGCTCCGAACGATATCCGTCAAAGTAATTCAGAGCTGTGGTGAAAGCGGGCACCGGAATTCCGTTTACAAGAGCGGCAGATACCACTCTTCTCCATCCCTGTTGGGCAGCTTCGACTTTCTCTTTAAAGAAAGGATCGAGCAACAGGTTCGCTAATCCGGGATTCTTATCAAATGCTTCCTTAATATTACCCAGGAAAACAGACCTGATGATGCATCCGCCCCTCCACAATAAAGCTATTCCCCCATAGTTCAGTGTCCAGTTATATTCACTGGCTGCCTCCCTCAACAATGTGTAACCCTGGGCATAGGATACAATCTTCGAAGCATACAGCGCACTTTTTATATCTTCAATAAAAGCGGCTTTGTCACCGGTAAATGAAGGTTTCGGGCCAGAAAGCGCTTTTGAAGCATCAACCCGCTCCTCTTTCAGTGCGGAAAGACACCTGGCAAATACCGATTCCCCTATAAGAGTCAGCGGGATACCTAGGTTCAACGCTTCAATCCCGGTCCATTTGCCGGTTCCTTTCTGTCCTGCGGTATCCAGTATCTTTTCTACCAGGGGTTCTCCATCTTCATCCCTATATCCCAGGATATCCGTTGTTATTTCAATAAGGTAGCTATCCAGGTCCCCCTCATTCCATTGTGCAAACACCCGGTGCATTTCATCGGCATCCATTCCCAGAAGATTCTTCATCAGGTTATAGGCTTCACTGATCAACTGCATATCGCCGTATTCTATACCATTGTGGACCATTTTCACAAAGTGTCCCGCACCATCATTGCCAACCCAGTCACAGCACGGAGTCCCATCCTCAACCTTGGCAGATACTGCCTGGAAGATCTCTTTCACATGGGGCCATGCCCCGGAGGACCCGCCTGGCATTATGGACGGTCCCAGCAATGCTCCCTCTTCACCTCCTGAAACACCGGTCCCGATATATTTAAAGCCTTTGCTCTCCACATATTTTGTTCGCCGTATGGTATCGGGAAAATGTGAATTCCCTCCATCAATGATAATGTCCCCTTCCTCAAGATGTGGCAAAAGCAATTCAATAAAATCATCTACAGCCTGTCCTGCTTTCACCAGCATCATAACTTTTCTCGGGCGCTCCAGAGAGGATATGAACTCTTCAACGGAATGGGCACCTATGAAATTCTTACCCTTACCCCGGCCATCAAGGAACTTATCCACTTTTGCCACTGTCCGGTTAAAGACGGCCACTGTGAAACCATGGCTCTCCATATTCAAAACAAGGTTTTCGCCCATAACGGCCAGACCAATCAATCCAATATCAGCTTTTTCTTTCATTTTACTATGTTGTTATTTTTGTTAAGGTTATTATTCTTCCATCATATACAATAATCAGCCAGAACAGAGAATCCCAGTTTCTCCAATGATTCTGTCAGTTCTGGATACCCATGGAACAAACGTACTGAAAATGCAGGAGGCTCCCTCCGTACGGGGTAATCCCCTCTAAGATCCTCGAATGAACCCGGATCATTACGAAGCCTCCGGTCATCCGAAGTAATATCATAAGTCTGACGGTAAATTTCCCATAATAATTCCAATCGCGACGAACCCGATGCATCCCCATGAAGTTCTGTATTATCCGGCAGCGGTATCCGGGTTGGTTTCCACTGGTCCATCCCCAGGTTAAAAAAATTACTTATTGCTCTCACTGCCACAGTGGTACCATTGGCTTTCCCGTCCTTTGAGTAACCCGCTATATGCGGTGTGGCCAGTGTGATAGCTTTTAGCAGATCCGGATTTATTTCCGGTTCATTCTCAAACACATCCAGTACCACATCCGATAATTTTCCGGTTTCCAGACTCTCCATCAGAGAACTTTCGTCCACCACAGGACCCCGCGAAGTATTGATCAGGACCGCTCCCTTCTTTATTCTGTTCAGGAATTGCCGGTCCACCAGGTGGTAGGTATTATCCCTCCCTCCCCTTTTAAGTGGCACATGAAGAGTAATGATATCCGCCTTCTCCTGTAACTCCTTCAACTCCATGTAATCCCTCGCTCCTTCCGCCCTCATTCGAGGGGGATCATTCCTGATGACTCTCATGCCCAGGGCCTCAGCAGATCTAACCACTTTACTTCCCACATTGCCAACTCCAACCACGCCCAGAGTCAGCCTGGAAAGGTCAAGTTTCCTGCTGGTGGCAAGGAAAAGCAGCGCGGAGATGACATATTGCTCCACCGAAGAAGAGTTGCATCCAGGGGCATTGATCCACTTTATCCCTGCAGAGCTGCAGAACTCCTGGTCAATGTGATCGATTCCTATGGTAGCTGAAGCGATTAATTTTACTGCAGATCCCTCCAGTAATTCACGATCACACTTTGTACGGGTCCTTGTAACCAGTACATCGGCATCTTTTACATCAGCCGCTGAAATCCTGCTTCCCGTTAGGAAATCAATCCTGGCCACATTTTCAAGGGCTCCCTCCAGAAAAGGTACTTTATCATCAGCAACTATCCGAATCATCTCTTTCCCTATTTGAAATTTTCCTTCCACGACCAGAGGCCAAGTGCCGGGTTGGAGATATAAAATATCTCTTCCCCATCCTCCATAATATTGAATCCATCAACCAATACAGACGGATCATATTTCTTCATCATCAGGTCGATGTCATCATACCTGTAATTCACCGACTCAATCTCCTCCCTGGATATATTTCCCGGACAATAAGTGATAGAGAATCTCCCTTCAGAGGTTCCGTGAATCAGGTGTGCCGCTGCACTCAGATTCTGCTTCATATCCTCATTATCATCAACGAACTTCAGGATTTCAGCTGTTGTCCTGTAGCCGTATTTCCTGATCAACCTGTCAATCTCCGGATCCTCACCAAATTCTTTCAATCCCGGTGCAAGAACCAACAATTCACCTTCGTCAGCAATGGCCATACGGGTCCTGTAAATACTCTTATTTCCCAGCCAGGTGCTTTTAAACTCTTCCGGCTCAAGATATACCACAACTTTTTTCAGAGGCTTTTCAAGCATTTCAAAGTTTACCTGAAGGGAGAGCTCAGATGCTTTGATAAAACACTCTTCATCATCTCCGATAAAGAGACCCCGGACCACCAGTTCGCCCGAACCGCCCCTTCCGATCACAGTCTGAATGTAAATTACCGGCATATCTGCAGCAAAGTGTTCTGAAGCATAGTTCAGGACCTGTCTGACCGGCGTATCAGCCCTGCCCATAATCTTCTCCATCCCGTAAGCTGCACCTAGGAAATGACTCTTATTTATTCCTTCCGGCCCGCCTGTTCCCACGAAAATATTCTTATTGTAATTAGCCATTCCGATGACTTCGTGAGGTACCACCTGTCCGATGGAAAGGATCAGGTCATGTCCTCCCTCCACAAGCAGTCTGTTTACCTGTGCAGGCCAGGTATAATTAACTTTACCATCAGAAATATCGGACAGGAACCTGGCTGGAACCTCTCCCAGGGTGACAACGTCGTTTCTCCAGTCATGTACCCTGAAAAGGGAGGCCGGTACATTTCCGAACATCTTTTCTATCTCCTTGTGCGTCATTGCCGCATGAGTTCCAATAGCCGGCAGAATATCGGACATCCGGTCCCCATAATATTCCCAGGCCAATTCTGTAATGAAACCTGCTTTGCTATAATACCTGGTTATATCCGGAGGTATGGCCAATACCTTGTTTCTTTTTCCCAGTGCATTCAGTGCCTGGTGCAACCCATCCCGGATATCCCTGTCCGTAAGTATGGTCCCGGGCCCGCCTTTTTCGTAAAATATCATCTGGTTCTCATTTTGATTCCCTGCATAAAATTCTAAACTCCACCGAAAGCACTGTATCCTCCATCCACCGGTACACAGATGCCTGTAATAAATCTGCTCAAATCAGAAAGAAGATACAAAACTGTACCATGTAAATCTTCCGGTTCACCGAATACACCCATGGGTGTATTGGCTATTATTTTTTCACCCCGGGGCGTCAGTTTTCCGCTCTTTTCATCGGTTAGCAGGAACCGGTTTTGATTAGTAAGAAAAAATCCGGGAGCTATGGCATTGATCCTGACACCTACTTTGGCGAAATGAACTGCCAGCCACTCTGTGAAATTGTTTACTGAAGCTTTAGCAGCCGAATAGGCAGGTACTTTGGTTAACGGCTTGTATGCTGTCATTGAAGAAACATTGAGGACCACACCCCGCTGCCTGGTTACCATCTGTTTTGTAAAGACCAGCGTAGGCAATAGGGTTCCGATGAAATTGAGATTAAATACCTTCTGAAAACCTTCAACTTCCAACCCAAAGAAGCCATCCTCCAGATTGTTAAGATCCTTATCGGACAGGTTTTCAAGTTTGGAAGTAGCCTGCGGCGAATTTCCTCCCGCACCGTTAATCAGCATTTCAATCTCTCCAACTTCTGAGATGATCTTCTCATTTACAGCCTCAAGTGAGCCTTTATCCAGTACATTGGCTTTATAACTGAAGCATTTTACTCCGAATTCTTCTGTGATCCCGTTAGCCACTTTTTTGGCAGCCTCCTCATTGATGTCCAGAATTACAGGGATCACGCCGACTGAAGCGAGCCCCCTGGCAATTGAACTTAGCAGTACGCCGCCACCGCCGGTGATCACACATACTTTGTCTTTTAAATCTTTGAAGGATAGGTCTTCCATATACTATTTTGTTTTATTGTTTATAATACACCAGGTTTTCCCTGGTAATAATGTCTATAGGCAAAAACTGCCGCTCATCCGGCACCCGGTTGAAAGCAACCAGGTTGAAGAGTGTGGTAAGTCCGAGAAAAGCTTGCTCCTCGGGTCTTTGAGAGATCAGAAAATCAATATAATCCCTCTTTAAGAATTCAATACTCTCAGGCATCAGATCATAACCAACCAGCCGCACATTCATTGCGCCATGGTTTGCCAGGAACTCAGCCACTTTATATACCCGGGAATTGGTAACAAATAATCCGGCAATGTCATAATCCGAAAACAAATCCTCAAGCTTCTTGTTCAGCATTATATCCTCCACCCCGTTCAGATCAATGGTCACCAGACGGGCCAGACAGCCGCTATGCTCCTCGAAATATGTACGAAAGCCCTCTTCCCTGCTGCTGATATGTACATAATTGTCATTCCTGCCGGACATATTTATAATAGCCACATCTCTCCCCGGTGCCATACCGTAGTTGATCAGTTTGGCCGCAACATATCCGCTGTGAAACGCATCCTGCCCAACAAAACATTTTACATTCAGCTCCTTCAGCGAAGAATTGAAAAGCACTACCGGAATCCCTGCAACTTCGCATTTTGAAATAAAAGTTGCTGATTCCTTTTCAAAAACAGGAGCAAACAGGAGACCGTGAAACCTTTCGTATGGGAAATTCCTGACCTGCTTCTGAAAGTCAGTTTTACTGAATTGATCAAAATAGAAATATTCAATTGAAATCCCGTAGATTGAAAGTTCATCCATTGCACGCCGGATACCTGTTTGTGGAAGTTTCCAGAAAGCGTGTTCGTTAACGACCCTTGGCATAACCACAGCAAGGTGAACATCTCGTTTCAAAGCCAATGAACTGGCAATAATATCAGGTTTATAATCATACTCTAACAGTAGTTTCCGAACCTTTTCCCTTGTCTCCAGGGAGACACCTTCCCGGTTATGTATCACCCGGTCCACTGTACCTATCGATACATTTGCGAATTCTGCGATATCCTTGATTCTAATCCTTGCCATAACATATTGATATAGCCAAATATACAAAGATGTTAAAAAGCATAAAATCTTATCTTCCGTTAACAAAAATAAACATTTTTCTTTGTTATTGACTATTATATTATCTAATTTCGTGTTCGTACACGGAAAAACTAAAGAAATATGAGATTAGAGAAGTATTCCTTCGGAATCGGTGACAGGTTCGCACATGAGGGTGAGGCCCAGCTGAATGCCATTATTAAGGCTAATGAGAACGGGATCCATATTGTGCCTGTCTGGAATAAATCCAACCGCGAACACCAGATCATACACTCTTCACCCAAGGATACCAGGGATGAAGCCAATGCTGCAGTCAGAAGACTACAGTGGAATGATCCCTATTACGTGGATGCGGATCATATCAACCTGAATACGGTAGATGCCTTTTTGAACCACTCAGACTTTTTCACCCTGGATGTGGCCGATTTTATCGGCGGAGATGTAACTGATGATGAGATCAACAGTTTTCTGGAACTTGCGAAACCATATAAAGGGTTGTTGGAGATCCCGGGCATTGATAGTCCCTTCAGGATTACTGAGGAAACTCTGAAGTCCATAGCCAGGAATTTTCTGAGCGCCATTCGTGAGGCTGCCGCTATTTATAACCATATAGCATCCCTTAAGGGGGCTGATAATTTCGTTGCCGAGGTTTCCATGGATGAGGTGGAAAACCCGCAAACCCCGGTGGAATTGTTCTTTATTCTCCTCATGATCAAACAATACGGGATCCCGGCACAGACCATAGCCCCCAAATTTACAGGCAGGTTTAACAAAGGAGTGGATTATGTTGGTGATGCCGGGCAATTCAGAAAAGAATTTGAACAGGATCTTCTTGTCATTGATTATGCTGTTAAAACCTTTGATCTTCCGGATAACCTTAAATTAAGTGTTCACTCGGGAAGTGATAAATTCACCATCTATCCCATCATGGGGGAACTCATCAGGAAACATAACAAAGGCATCCATGTAAAAACCGCCGGAACAACCTGGCTGGAAGAGGTAATAGGGCTTGCCATGTCAGGAGGAGAAGCGCTGCAAATGGCCAAGACCATATACTCAGGGGCATATAAACGCCAGGACGAATTATGCGGACCTTATGCAGCTGTGATTGATATTGATCCGCAACAATTGCCCTCGCCTGAAGAAGTGAACAGCTGGGATGGGGAAAAATTCGCCAATACGCTGAGAAATATTCCGGGTCACCCCGATTATCAACCAGGTTTCAGGCAGCTTATACACGTGGGTTACAAGGTTGCGGCAGAAATGGGGGATGACTTTCTTGCCATGCTGAGGAAACACAGCAAAGTGGTTGGAGAACAGGTAATGACCAATATTTATGACCGTCATATCAAAAGGTTATTTCCGGTCTGACACTGCTAAAATTTAAGATAAAAAAACAAAAAGAATCAGGACAATGAAACAATTTCTGGATAAAGATTTTCTGCTGGAAAACGACACAGCGTGCAGGTTGTATCATGAGGTAGCCAGCAAGATGCCAATTATTGATTACCACTGTCACCTGATCCCGGAACAAATCGCCGGGGATATCAAGTTCGATAATCTTTCACAGATCTGGCTGGCAGGTGATCATTATAAGTGGAGGGCTATGAGAGCAAACGGAGTCGAGGAGAGATTTTGTACAGGAGATGCTTCCGACGAGGAAAAGTTCATGAAGTGGGCCGAAACCGTACCCGATACTTTGCGAAACCCTCTCTATCACTGGACACACCTTGAGTTACAGCGATATTTTGGCATAAATGAATTACTGAATCCGGAATCGGCAAAAAGAATATATGAACAGGCCAACGAGATGCTTTCAACCGATGAGTTCAGTGTAAGGTCATTGATCCATAAGATGGACGTAGAGATCATCTGTACCACCGACGATCCCGTGGATTCCCTGGAACATCACAGGAAGATTCAGGAAAGCGGATTTGAAACCAGGGTGATTCCTGCATGGCGCGCGGATAAAGCCATGGCCGTGGAAGATCCGGATTTCTTCAACAGGTACCTGGACCGGCTCGAAAAGGCATCGTCCATTTCCATTTCCAATTATATGGATTTGTTAACCGCGCTCAACAATCGCCATGATTTCTTTCATGAGATGGGTTGCAGGCTCTCGGATCACGGTATGGAAACATTTTTAGCCGATGAATTCGACCACCATGAAATAGAAAGGATCTTCCTCAAAATAAGGTTGGGAAGGGCCCTCAACCAAAATGAGATAGGGCAGTTTAAATCTGCAATGCTGATTGAGCTGGCTGTCATGGACCATGAGAAAGGGTGGACCCAGCAATTTCATGTGGGGGCTATCCGGAACAATAACATTCGCATGTTCCATGAACTGGGCCCAGATACAGGATTTGATTCTATCGGTGATTTTCAGATGGCAGGTGCACTTTCTCGGTTTCTGGGTAAGCTTGACGAACAACAACAGCTTGCAAAAACCATCCTCTACAACATGAATCCGGCTGACAACGTGACGCTATTAACCATGGCCTATAACTTCTGTGACGGCATAACCCCGGGCAAGATGCAGTTTGGATCGGGATGGTGGTTTATGGATCAGAAGTACGGCATGACCGACCAGATTAATGTCCTTTCATCCCTCGGACTTCTGAGCAGATTCGTGGGTATGCTCACTGACTCAAGAAGCTTCATGTCCTATCCCAGGCATGAATATTTCCGAAGGCTTCTGTGCAATCTTATCGCTACCGATGTGGAAAATGGAGAGATTCCAAATGAACCGGAGATGCTTGACGGGCTAATAAAAAATATCTGTTATTACAATGCAAAGGAGTATTTTAAGTTTTAGAAGTAGTTAGTAGTTAGTAGTTAGTAGTTAGTAGTTAGTAGTTAGTAGT
>CAZIAU010000077.1:0-9307 GCA_964536755.1 uncultured Bacteroides sp.
ATAATTCCTGGACAGCAGCCACATATATTCACCCGCGGCAATCATAAACTGTTCCGAAAACTGTTCCATGTTCAACAAATTTAAGAATAAACTACTTAATAAGTTGACAGACAAACATATAGAATTATTAACAAATCTGGTTAAAATCAGATTTCAGAATAACAGATTTTATCTATCTTTAATCAGATAGAATCAAAACGTATTCGTTATGAAGAATTTAATAAGTATAGTGTTGCTGGCTTTGATGGTGTCATCCTGCACCCTTTTTCAGAAACCATCCATGAACCAGGATCAGATAGATGCGATGGTAGCCGAGAATCAGGCCCTGAAGTCCAAGGCTTCAGATTGTAAAGACCTGGAAGACAAACTTGCTCTCACACGAATGCAGCTAGATGAAGCAATGATCAAACTGGCCGCCTGTGAAGAGGCCGCCAAATCCAAGGTACATATCATCGTGGGAGCTTTTAAAACCGCTTCCTATGCTGATGAATATTCAGCTGAGATTAAGAACATGGGATACGATGGGAAAATCCTTGCAGGACCCTACAACTTCAATCTGGTTACTTCAGGCTCATTTGAGTCTGTCCGGGCAGCACTAAATGTACTGGGCGATATCCGGACAAATGTGGTTGAAACAGCCTGGATATATATAGAATAGTTTGCTGCGCAAACATTAGAAGTTCACTTCGTGAATGCGTCAGCATTCCTTCTAACTCATTTTATTTCAGCAAGCTAAAAGAAAACGCTACGTCCCACTCATAATAAAGAGCGGTTGAAACTCAAAGCTTTTGAAATGGGGTCTTAAACGCTCTGTGTTATAATGCTTTTTCACATCCACCAGCTTTTTCGTGCTGGTGACCACATCTACCGGAGCATTGTCATACCGGCCATTCCGTAAAACCACAAGCCGGCCGTGGATCCTTTTCAGGATCAAATCCAGGGCAAGGTTTCCATAGGCCATCGGTACGATGGAATCGATGGCATCGGGGTCACCACCCCGTACCAGGTATCCCAGGTGTTGATTTATAATACTGACCGGCCTGCCTTTGTTGAATTGGGCCGACTCAAGTTTTATCAGATCTGCTACAGATGTACCAATTCCTCCAAGCTTGGCATGACCATATGCATCCTTCTCAGCATTCTTGAACATCATCTCCTTCATCCCCTTGAAGGTGGCACCTTCGGAAACAAGTACAACTGAATAATTACTGGGATTCTGTGCCCTGTCCTCCACAAGTAACTCAGCCAGGTGGGTAATGTTGAACTGATATTCCGGAATAACACACCTGTTGGCTGCACCGGCCATTGTTGGTATCATGGCTGTAAACCCGGCATACCTTCCGAACACTTCCAGCACCAGGATCCGTTCATGCGAACCTGCCGAAGTCCTCAGCGTATTAGTCATGTTAATAGTGCGGGTAACACAGGTGCTGAAACCAATGCAATAATCCGTTCCCGGGACATCGTTGTCCATGGTTTTGGGAATGGCTATAACCTTGAATCCCTCTTTGTATAATCTCACCCCATAACTGAGGGTATCATCCCCTCCAATGGGTATAAGATAATCAATATCCAGAAATGCAAGGTTTTCAAGTACTTCGGGAGTAAGATCATTTATCTCTTTTTTATAGGTGTCTTTCAGGTGAACTGGCACATCCTCCTTTTTGACTTTACTGGGATTCACCCTTGATGTATGTAAAAAGGTTCCGCCGGTTCTTCCGGCCTTGTTCACTATCTGTTCTGACAGGATAATGAAATGATCGCTGTTATCAGCATGCTTATCCCGTATGATTTCGGTTATTCCAGACCAGCCTTTTCTCAGACCTATTACCTGGTAACCCTCTCTGAGGGCACGAATGGTAACCGCCCGTATAGCAGGATTTAGTCCGGGTACATCCCCCCCTCCGGTCAGAATTCCAATAGTCCCGTTTTTCTTAATACCCTGTGCCATGATTTTTTCTTTTAAAAATAAGTGATTAATTAATATAAATCAACGGCAATGGCAAACAGGGATTAATCCTTCCAGTTCAGGATTTTCAAAAAGTCATAATCCTCCGGATTCTTCACATACTTTTTGGCAGCACGATAATCCTCTTCAGTAATGTAATGAAGGTTGTTACGGAATATAAGCTGGACTTTCTCAGAATCTATATTAACCAGCCGTGGTTTTACTTTTCCCTCCTCATCCTCCACATCTTTCAGGTACAAGGGTGATATATTTCCTTCCCTGTCGATGGTTGTCATACAACCAGTTTCTCCCCTGCTGTAAAGGATGAATACACCGAGCCCGAGCCGGGTGGCATATGAGAGGTCATAGGCAATAGGCCTGCAACACCTCAATTCATATCCGATCTCCTCCGGCCGGCTTTTCACGGTGATGCGCAGATTCTTCAAATGTTGCTGGGTAAGCATGTTGAAAATGTGTGACTTACTTACATTGCCCAGTTCAGGATGACCATGATCATCGTATGTAAAATTGACGCCGGTGTCAATGATCTCTTCATCGCTCATAAAATGAAATACTCCCTCACTTATCATTGCCACACCATAGTCAATTCCCAGAATCCTTCTTTTAACCATGGAGGAGATGACCATTCGGGTAATCTTATCAAACGTCATCTTGGTCTTATTGAACATCTCGGGGATAATGATCATAGGATAGTGGCATGCCGTTCCAATACCAAAAGCCAGGTGGCCGGCCTCACGACCCATGGCACTTACCACGAACCAGTTCCCGCTGGTCCGGGCATCTTCATAGATGGTAGTTGACAGGCGGACTCCCTCCTCTTTGGCCGAATGGTAACCAAAAGTTGGAGTTCCTTCAGGCAGAGGAAGATCATTATCAATGGTCTTGGGGACATGGATATTCTTCACATCCATTTTTTGTTTGGAAAGATATTTAGCCAGACGGTTAGCCGTAGAAGCAGTATCATCCCCACCTATTGTTACCAGTAACTTTACATGGTTTTTCTTAAAAAAGTCTACTTTAAACTCTTCATCCTTTGGTTTATACCTGCTCATTTTCAGGGCTGACCCCCCCCTGCTGTAGATCTGGTCAGCATAATCGAAATCCAGGTATTCGAATGCAGGTTCTTCTGAGAACAGGCTCTTGTATCCACCATTTATTCCAAGGACATTGAATCCATTATTTATAAATATTTTAGTTACTGCACTTATAACAGTGTTAATTCCAGGTGCCGGTCCACCTGCACATAATATTGCTACTGCCTCTTTCATAATTATAATTTCAATTGATTTTGCTGGTTTTGCATTCTAACTGTAAAATTAAGTCGCCAAATTACATAAAAATGAAATTACAACCATTTAAGAAATGGTCTAAATTAGTGCCGTATTATTGCTAATTTTGGAACAATTTTATACTGAATGGGAAGGCTCTCGGGAACAATAGAAAAATTGAATCAATTCGTTCTGATTAAATGGATCAGATGGCTTCTTATTTTTCTGCTAAGTGTACCCATCAAAATCTATCAGTGGGTAATTTCCCCCGCTCTTCCAAAAACCTGCAGATACCACCCGACCTGCTCTGAATACGCCATCGAGTCGTTGCGGATACACGGACCTTTTATCGGTTTATTACTGGGAACAAAAAGAATAATCAGCTGTAATCCCTGGGGAGGTCAGGGATATGATCCCGTTCCGCCGAAAGGGACCCCTATTTCAAAATTGTTCAAATATTCGCATAAATGAACAGGACTTTAATAACTGTAACTATAATTCTTCTGATCACTTCATGCGGGGAAGGAAGTCGCTCAGCTGACATACCTGTAATCAGTGTCAGCATACTACCGCAGCAATACTTCATTGAGAGGATAGCGGGAGACAGGGTAAAAGTGAATGTGATGATCCCGCCGGGGGCCAGTCCTGCAACCTATGATCCAACAGTGTCACAATTAAGTAAACTAGACCGGTCCTGTCTGTACCTTAGAATCGGGTATCTGGGATTTGAACTTGGATGGTCAGATAGGATCAGATCTGTTAATCCATCAATGAAAGTCGTTGATCTGTCAACCGGTATAGAATTAATCGGGGAGACGGAAGAACAAACTTTGCATGGTCATTCCCACGGAAGTGTCGATCCGCATCTATGGATGTCATCCATAAATGCAAAGATAATCGCCAGGAACATATATAACGAAATGTTGCTTCTCCTGCCAGATGAAAAAGATATACTCACCCTTAATCTAAGAATACTGGAACAGGATCTGGATTCATTGCACCGGTCAATAACTGACATGCTGTCAATGAAACACAACAGGAGTTTTATGATATATCACCCTGCCCTGACCTATTTCGCCAGAGAATTTAATCTGAATCAGTATGCCCTGGAGACCGGCGGAAAAACGCCTTCTCCTGCACAGATGAAGAGAATGAGTGACCTTGGCAAGGCAGAAGGGATATCCACTATTTTTATACAAAGGCAGTTTGACCGAAAGAACGCT
The DNA here is from genome assembly GCA_964536755.1 of uncultured Bacteroides sp. GTDB lineage: Bacteria > Bacteroidota > Bacteroidia > Bacteroidales. The sequence continues at coordinate 4,461 of CAZIAU010000077.1, forward strand.
GAGGCGCTTGCCCGGGAAATCGATGCGGAAATTGTACAGATCAACCCGCTGGATCCTGATTGGTACAACCAGATGCTGTATATTGCAAAGAAGTTACAAATGACTTTATAAATGGAAAGGCCCCTTATCAAAATAAGCAATATGGATGCTTCCTACGGCCAGCAGCAGGTTCTGAGCAATGTATCCCTGTCTGTTTATGATCTCGATTTCGTGGGGATCATCGGGCCAAATGGCGGAGGCAAAACTACCCTTCTGAAAATAATACTTGGCCTCATGAAACCAGTGCGGGGAGAAATAGAATTCAGTATCGACAGATCGGAGATCGGTTACCTTCCTCAGGACAGCCATATTGATGATAAGTTTCCCATAACGGTCATGGAAGTTGTTGACTCCGGTCTGGCAAAAGGTTTGGCTGCCGGAAGAAGATACAAGAAAATCAGTCGCAATAAGATAATATCAATACTTGAAAAAGTGGGGCTTGAAAAACTTCACTCAAGGCCCATCGGAGAGTTGTCGGGAGGTGAACTCCAGAGAACAATGCTGGCAAGGGCCGTTGTTTCATCACCCAGGATCCTTATCCTTGATGAGCCCGATGCTCATGTGGATAACAGATTTGAAATGGAGCTGTATGGACTACTGAAACAACTTAACGAAACAATGACAATACTGCTGGTCTCCCACGACATCGGGACCATCTCCCCGTACATTAAAACCATCGCCTGTGTAAACAGGGACCTTCATTATCATTCTTCAAATGAGATCAGCCGGGAACAACTGAAAGTCTATAATTGTCCTATTGAACTTATTACTCACGGAACAGTTCCCCACAGGGTAATACAGGAACACAATCATCAATAATATGGAGTTCCTTGAACCATTCAAATATGGCTTTATCCAGAATGCATTCCTTGCAGCAATTCTTATGTCCGTGTCGTGCGGGATCATCGGGACATATATCGTTTCACGAAGAATGGTTTTTATCAGCGGGGGGATTACACATGCATCCTTTGGAGGAATAGGAATTGGATATTTTATGGGTTTTCCTCCACTTGCTGGCGCAGCTGTATTTGCGGTGATTTCAGCCTTAATCTCTGAAAACCTGACCCGCAGAAAAATTCTGCGGAACGACTCTATCATAGCTATTATCTGGTCGCTGGGCATGGCTCTCGGAATTATTTTTGTGTATCTCACTCCAGGCTATGCCCCAAACCTTATGAGTTTCCTTTTTGGAAGCATCATCACCGTGACCAAAACAGATCTTTTATTTATGATTTTGCTGACAGTAACTGTATCAGCTTTTTTTATCATCCTGTTCAAGCCCGTATTGTTCCTTTCTTTTGATGAACAGTTTGCCAGGACCCGCGGGATCCCAGTTATGCTTCTTAATTATTTACTGATCACACTGGTAGCCCTGACCATTGTTCTCAGCATTCGAATCGCAGGAATCATCCTGGTCCTCTCAGTGCTCACCGTTCCGCAGAACATTGCCAACCTGTTTACCAATCGATTCAGCCATATCGCGATATGGTCTGTTATCCTGGGGTTCGTAGCTTCAATGATGGGACTGCTTGTAGCCTATTTGCTGGATATCCCTTCGGGGGCAACAATAATATTCTGTCTTGTGGTTATGTACATAGCAGCACGATTCATTAAAGTTGTTAATTTTGGGAAGAGTAATCAGACGTAAATCCATTCATACATATGAATTTGAAAGAGATTGTCGAATCTGCCTGGGACAACCGGGATAATCTCGGTAAAAAAGAGGTCCGGGAAGCAATTTTTGAAGTGATTGAACAACTTGACAGGGGAATACTGCGTGTTGCCAATAAGCGGGACAAAGGCTGGGAAGTAAATGAGTGGATTAAGAAAGCCGTGATCCTCTATTTCCCCATTAGAAATATGGAGACCATTGAGGTCCCGCCCTTCGAGTTTCATGATAAAATTCCACTTAAAAGCGGATATAAGCAGAAAGGTATACGGGTCGTACCCCATGCCGTTGCCAGGTATGGAGCTTATATTTCAAAGGGGGTGATCATGATGCCCTCTTATATAAATATAGGAGCATATGTGGACGAAGGGACCATGGTGGATACCTGGGCGACTGTTGGTTCATGTGCACAGGTAGGCAAAAATGTGCACCTGAGCGGAGGTGTGGGGATCGGAGGCGTACTTGAACCGGTACAGGCCGCTCCGGTCATCATTGAGGATAACTGTTTTATTGGTTCGAGAAGCATTATCGTGGAAGGTGTCAGAGTCGAGTCTGAAGCAGTTCTGGGAGCTAATGTGGTGATTACGAAATCCACTCGTATTATTGATGTTACCGGAGTTAAACCTCTGGAAATGAAAGGTGTGGTGCCGGCACAGTCGGTTGTCATACCCGGATCATATACAAAATCTTTCCCGGCGGGAAACTACCAGGTAGCCTGCGCCCTTATCATTGGCAGAAGAAAACCTTCCACAGATTTGAAAACCTCCCTTAATGATGCATTAAGGGAATATAATGTCGCTGTATAATGCGTATCGGATTTGATGCAAAACGCGCCTTTAATAACTTCAGTGGACTTGGTAACTACAGCCGATACATTATTTCAAATTTTTGCCGGTTCTATCCTGAAAATGAATGTTTTCTATATACACCCTCCATTGCTGATGTGGATCTCTTTCATGAACCTGAAAATGCAAGAATAAAGCTTCCCCGGACAAGGATTGGTAATTACCCCAGATCATTCTGGAGAACTTTCCGACTGTCAAACTGGTTGGGAAAAGATGGGATCGATATTTATCACGGACTTAGTAATGAGTTACCCTACGGCATCCACAGGACATCTGTCCGTTCTGTTATGACAATACACGACCTGATCTTTCTGGAGCATCCGGAGCTCTACAAGCCATTTGACCGTTATTTTTACAGTAAGAAGATTCAATACAGTGCGACGGCGGCAAACAGGATAATTGCAGTAAGTGAACAAACAAAACAGGATATTATTCGATTACTGAATGTTGATGAATCACGGATCAGTGTTGTTTACCAGGGATGTCACAGGCAATTCTATAACCGTGTAAGTGATGCTTCTCTGAAATATACCCGTCAGCAATTTGCACTTCCAAAAGAGTATTTACTTTACGTGGGTACCATTGAGGAAAGAAAGAATCTTTTAAAGATCGTTGAGGCCCTGGACAGAGGAAATATTGATTTTCCCCTCGTGGTTGTGGGAAGAAAAACAGCCTATTTCAACCAGGTCAAGAATTATATTATCAAACAGGGAATGACCAATATCCATTTCCTCGACCATGTACAGGTTTCTGACCTGCCTGCCATTTACCAGGGTTCACGAGGATTTATATATCCATCCTCCTATGAAGGTTTTGGAATTCCTGTACTCGAAGCATTAAATTCAGGGATACCTGTCATAACTTCATCGGGAGGATGCCTTGAAGAAACAGCGGGTAAAGGTGGCCTCCTGATTAATCCGCTGGACAGGGAGGAAATGATAAATGCCATAGGGCAGGTGCTGGATGATTCTGCCTTAAGGGACCGTTTAATCCGTGAAGGAGGAGTTCATGCCTTGAAATTCAGAGAGGAACAAACCTTTCCTTCCCTGTATAAAGTATATCTTGAATGCCTGAATAATGGTTAAGGAAATAGCTAGGGCCGGGGAATACATTAAATCCGGCCGTGTGATTCTCTACCCGACTGATACAATCTGGGGAATCGGATGTGACGCCACTGATCCGAATGCAGTACAGAAAATTTATGAGATAAAGAAACGTTCCGACAGGAAAAGTATGCTCGTGCTTATGGCAGGATTCTCTATGCTTACTGAATATCTTGAGAAAATACCTCTGAATGCCGGGGAAACGATCCGGGCTCTCGTAAAACCAACCACCGTTATATATCCCGGGGCAAAGAACCTGGCAAAAAACCTCCTGGGAGAAGATGGTTCCATCGGTATCCGCATTACTTCTGATAAATTCTGTCAAGAACTCATCCGGTTTACAGGTAAACCCATTGTTTCCACCTCGGCAAATGTCTCAGGTTCCCCCGCCCCGTCTTCATTTAATGAAATTGATACTGAAATTTGTGAAAAAGTTGACCATGTTGTGGACTGGCGGCGGGACGAGGTTGTTCCCGGATCTGCCTCAACCATTATCAGATTAGATGACAATGGAAATTTCACCGTACTGAGGCCTTGAAGAAGCACGAATTGAAATGTTACAGTTCGGTTAATCCTTCAGGTAAGTTAAAATGAACGGTACGGGCTTTATTATCTATGCGCTCGATGATTTCATTAGCCGCAGGCACCATCAACTCCCTGCCCTTATAATCAACAATTAATACAGGATTATTTTTATCGGGAATAAATTCTGTAATTGTGCCCAGAAGATCGTTTTGGCCATCATATGCCATGAAGGTAACCACATCGTTAAGATCAAAGCTGTTCTTTCCTTTTTCTCTGTCCTGATAAGGTCCGGGATAAATGTCACAGCCACAGACTGCACGGGCCTCCGCCACACTATCAATAAACTCTAACTTTACAATAGCCTGATCTTCGGAGACGGGATCGATCTCTTCTACAAAAAAAGGAACCCGCTGCCCATCTATATCAATGAACAACGGGTATTCAGGTTCAATGCTTTTTGTTCCTGACGGATTCAGAATTATTATTAATTCACCCCTGAGTCCGTAAGGTTTGGAAATCTTTCCTGCTTTTGCTCCTGTTGGAACTGGCATTAAAAGCAATAATTAAGCCTTCTTTTGATCCTCTTCGTCTGCACTCTTTTCTTCGGCTGACTCATCGGTGGCTTCTTTGGCTGGTTCTTCAGCTGCAGGCTCATCGGTGGCTTCT
>CAZIAU010000078.1:0-9189 GCA_964536755.1 uncultured Bacteroides sp.
CCCTGGGAGGATCCTTAAGCCTGGCCATCGGATCCTTTCAGAAAAATGAGATCAAAACTGCCGTACATACCATTTATGATCATCACCAGGAGCATAATATTCATCCGGATAATGAGCCGGTCCGCCATTTCAGGGATCTTACCCTCTCTCTGGGATTAGAGGATCAATACATGATCACCGATCGGTTAACCACTCAGCTGGGAATTGGTTTTAATGTGAAGGAAAATCTGCAGGCTGATAATTATAATTCCGATACTGACTCTATTTTCCCGTTTTCCGGGTATCGCGATATGGCATTCGATATATTAACCGGGTTTCAGTATGAGATGAAAGAGAACCACAGGTTTGGCACAAATCTTTCGAGGAAGAACAGGTTCCCGACCATGAAAGACCGGTACTCCTACAGGTTGGGAATGTCAATCCCGAATAGTGATCTGGTCTCTGAAACCTCGTGGAACTTTGATTTAAGTTATGCCTATATACCAGGCTCCTCAATCCAGTTTAAAACATCACTGTTCTACAGCAGGCTGAGGAACACCATTCAGGCAGTATATGGTGTGAATCCGCAGAATTCAGCGATTTATCAATTTCAGAATACAGGTGATGCGCAGTTTTACGGTTGGGAAGCCGAATTTAGATGGGATCCCGTTGCTGCCATGCAAACAGAAGTGCAATACACTTATACGGAACGTCAGAATCTGAGTAACCCGGATATCATTTTTACCGATGTCCCCAGGCACAAACTCTATACCTATATTTCTTATAATCCTCTCTCCCGTGTGTCTCTTAGCCTGAACGGCATGTTCAATTCCCCGCGGATATCCACCTCCAGCGGGATCTATTCAACGGATGCCTTTGTCACATTGGATTTTCGAACTTCTGTTTCACTCCTTTCCTTTCTGTCTGTCAGTGCATCTGTGACCAATCTGCTGGATGCAGACTTCAGTTTTGTGGAAGGTTATCCTGCTCCAGGCCGGCAGTTTTTTCTTGGCCTGTCATTCAATACCCCATGATCTGTTTGCTTTTGGCCCCATTTCCAAAACCAGCTTTCCGCCGTTCCTGATGGCATCATGAGATATCCGGGGCTTGTCCAGCACATCCCCGTTCAGGGTGGCCGATTGAATATATTTATTATCATCTGATGCGTTCGGGGCTTCAATAACAAAATTGTTACCGTTGCCAAGATCTATGGAAACGTATTCAAACACCGGACTCCCTACACTATAGACCGGATCCCCGGGTGTAACCGGATAGAATCCCATATAGGAGAATACAACAAATGATGACAACCCTCCGCCATCCTCATCCCCCGGTACGCCCATCAGGTCGTTCCGGAACCACTCGTGAAGCAGTTTTCGTAAACATTTCTGGGTTTTCCAGGGTTGGCCGGCGTAATTGTAGAGATAGGGTATGTGCAATGACGGCTCATTGGCCATGGAGAACTGGCCCACATTGCCTGTATGGTCGGGCAGCTGGGCATAAAATGCATATTTACTGCGACCCAGAGGCTCAGTAAACATGTCATCCAGATTTTTTACGAAAGCTTCTTTGCCACCCATCAGTTCAATCAGGTCCGGGATATTGTGCTGGACATCCCAACGGTATACCCAGCCGTTGTTTTCATCGTAATAATCCCTTGCCCCCATTCCACCTGAGAATCTGTAATCGAATGGTTCAATGAAATTCCCTTCTGCATCCTTTGGATGAAAGAAATCCGTTTCTTCATTGAAGAGGTTCCGGTAATTGAAGGAGGCATTCCTGAAATATTCAGCATCAGCGGTTTTTCCCAGCTCTTCGGCAATCTGTGATAAACACCACTCGTCATATGAAGTCCCCAGTGTTACGGCAATCGGCTGACGGTGTTCAAATGAATGCACCTCCGGAACAGTCTCTTCTTCTCCCTCCCGCAAGGCTGGAATATATCCGTGTTCCTTGTAAAATTGATCAATCTCTCCGGCAGGCATACCTGACCAGGGTGCAAGCGTTTTCTCGGTGATGGCACCCTTGCATGCCCTGTATGCTTTTTCCAGGTCGAAACCGGTCAGCCCTTTGCGATAGGCATCGATCACCGAGGCGACCCCGTGATTGGAGTTCATCCGGCGGCTGTCACCGGTGATCTCAGGAAAAGTGGGCCACCAGAAATTATCCATCTGTTCTGACATCAGGACAAATGAATGCAGGATGTCCTCTTCTTTTTCCGGATCGATCAGTATCCTGAGCGGGTGATGGGCACGGTAAGAATCCCAAATCCAGTCGTCGGTGTAGAACGCTCTTCCGCTATCCTGATGTACTTTTCCGTCGAAGGCGCTGTAGTATCGTCCGTCTTCAGAAATAGATACCGGCCTCTCATAACAGCGGTACAATGAAGTATAGAAAATGATCCTTTCATCCTCCGTTCCCCCCTCAGTTACGATTTTCCCAAGTGCCTCATTCCAGATCTCCCGGCCTGCAGTCTGCAGCTGAGTGACCGATTTACCCGCTACTTCCCGTTCCAGGTTCTTCCGTGCCTGGTCTTCATTAATAAATGATATCCCGTACCTCACGTTCAGTCTCCCGGTTCCCCCGGGATATTTTAATACCAGACATGCATTCCGCCCTTCGGCTTCACTTGAACTGATCAGGGCTCCGTCCTTTAAATCTGAAACCTGCTCCGGCTTCCTGTCAGGAACCAGGTATAAATAGACTTTTGTATTGTTCTGGATCATCTGGTATCCGCTGACAACCTTTCCGTCCCATTTAATAGATCCCCTCCCGGAATTCAGAATAAGGTATGCGGGGGTTTCCTGTTCAAACTGGAAATCATATGCAGCCGATTGATGTGATAACCCGAAATCCACCTGGATCTGTTGCTCATCCAGATAGACGGAATAGGAATACGGGGTCAGTTTCTCCAGATCATAGCTGTAGCTGATGACGGGCACCAGTTCGCTTTCCTCCCCCTGAAAGGGACTCAGGTTGAAGGCCGAACTGCCCCGGTGACTGGTTACCACCAGGGGCAACCCGTTCAATCTGATCCCTGTATAATCCCTGCGCTCCGGGTAAACACGCAACATACTGTTGGGCAGGTGTATAGTCGGAAATGTGGGCACCAGCAGATGACTTATATTTCCCATATACGGATTGACAAAGTCCACCGGCTGTTTTTCTGAAGGATCCCTGGTTTCCACCGGTACAAAACAGGCAGTACATACCAGGCTGGTAATGCCAATAAACGGGATGGCAAGCTTCTTAAATCTATTCATTATTCAATATTTTTAGCTATATGGATATTCTCCTTGGTAAATTCATTTATCAGGTTGACCGAAAATCCTGTTATACAGGTTTTCATCCTTATCAATACAACCCGTGAACTGGATTACCGCCTGATCATTCTCTATGGTCACGGGAGAGTCTGACATATAATTCCTCATGCGGCTGCCCCAGACGGACACGGTTAGCTTTTTATCCCCTTTGACCAGCAGGTAGTCCCACGACATATTCTCAGGAACAGTGGTCAGTGCACCGTTCCCCCCTGAAAAAGCCTCAACATTGCTCAATGCCGTATGCCCCTGGCCCTCAATGATTATTGGATGGATATTTTCCACGATCTCACCGGTATTGGCAATTATTGATCCCTGTGCTATCTGCCAGTTGCGGTTCTTTGTATTATTGCCCCGTTTTAATATACCGACGGCTACGCAGTCAAAGTTGAAGTTGGTCAGCTGTCCGTATGATTCCCCGTCAAGCAGTATTCCTCCATAGGTCCCGAAAGTGAACAGGTCAATAATCTGCGCATTATCGGTGTGATTTATGGTGTAGGCAAATGTCTTCCTGGCAATAACCGCATCCACTACTTCACGGCTGAATTGTCCCCCGATATATCTCTGGATCGCAGGATTAACGTGACAATGCAGGATCCGGGGTACGTCGTAGCAATAATTTATGCGGATAAACTCACCACTCAGGGGATACCCGTAGCAATGCTCAAAGGTCATCAGTTCGCATGCCATTCTTCGCTCCGCATTAAAATCAAAGGCCAGGTACTCCCCGTAAAAAGTGAGGCACGAAAGGTAAACTCCCTGTGCCCTGCTGGTACCCGAGACTTTGATGGTTGCCTTGTACGGGATTATGGCTGCCGGATCTTTGATTGTTTGTTCGGGATACCAGAACTGGATGCCCTTTATCTGGGTTCCGGTTTCAACTGTAATGAAAGCACTGACCGTATCGGTTATTGCAAATACGCTTCCAACAGGCTGTTTTTTAGTTGCATGTGTAGTTCCCCGCGGGGTTGGGCCATGAACTCCCACCAGGGAAACATTCTTCTTAAGGATAATCCCTCCGTCAACCGGATAGGGCTCTTCAGATGGCTCCACAAACAATGCCGAGCCACTCAGCGATGCCCAGTCTATGGCTTTTTGAAGGTTTACTTTGTTGACGGCCGGACTGTTACCGGGTCTGACATCAAATTCCCGGATACTTTTTCCTTCAGCAGCCATTAAAAGGTTTGAAAGGAGTGCCAGAGCAAGCAGAATGAGCATGCTGGATTTCGTATTCATGGCTTCAATAAATTATTCAAATCGATAATATCGTACGGCTTATTTCCGAAAGCTGCATAGTATTCAAGTAAAATACTGCCTTTTTCATCATCAGTTTTAATGATAGCATATCCTGGCAAATCCGTTTGTTTATAGTAAGTCACATATTTCGACTCCCCGGATAACATATCTTTCCTTGCCTGAAGGGTCGCGGGTTGCCAGTCAGGAACATTATCAGCAAGGGATGGCCCGTACTCCGTGATCACCTTTGCTGGTTTCTGATAATTCCTGTCTTTTACGACACTTATTGCCATTACCTGAACAATAGGTCCATACTTAGTATTACGCCTGACTACCGAGTATCGGTGAAGATGGGCACACAGAACGATCGCCCTGTTCCTGGCAATGACATCAAGAAGCTTTTCGCGACTTTCCTGGTCCCTCCTTAAAGTGTGCCAGCACCTTTCAGTAACAGGTATTACCGGTTCATGGATGGCAACAAATTTAAATCTGGCATCCGATCCGGAAAGCTCATCCTCCAGGAAAGCTATCATATCCGTTTCCCCGTCCCACGGGTCAATACAGGTTATCTGAACATTATCAAAACGGTACGAGTAGCTCGCGTTCCGGATCTCCGGATTACCTGTCTGTTCCCTGAACATTGGAACATAATACTCCTGGAAGGCAGCTTTTGCCCCCGGCCCGGTAATATCATGGTTCCCTTTGGTTATTATCCATGGTACCGGCATTTTAACGGCTTCTATTGCATTCATTGCACTTGAAGCCATCTGGCGGGCTTTGTCTTCCGTTCCGGCAAGGCCCTCCGACAGATCTCCCAGCTGGACAACAGCTTTTACCGGCGGATCCTCCGACTCGACCCTTTTTTTGAGAATGGCCATAAAATCACCCCAGTTCTCCCTTGTATATACCGTATATTCTTCGGTCACCTGCCTCAGGTCATCCGGTTTACTGTTGAGCCAGTCCATATCGTGATCCTCCAGCAGATCATAATGCAGATCGCCCAGTACCATGAAACTGCTCTTCTGCGCCACCGATTGAACAATCAGCAGAAGAGTAAACAGACAGAGTGTTAAATATCTTTTCATCCCCATAAGTATTAATTCTGCCCGGAGAGTTTGACCTCCTTACCCGTTTTGTCGCTTTTACGTGCAGCTTCAAGTATTTCAACAACCGTAACATTGATCTCCAGGGATGACAGATCCGTTGGTTTAATTTCTATCTCCCCTTTTATAGCCGCGGCAAAGTATGCGAACGGGTCACTGAACGGAGCTTCGGACCGTGGTACTTTCTTAACTTTCTCCTTCGAACTTTCATCCAGCCGGTACCTGATTGTCTCCGCATCATCCAGGAAGATGTATCCTGTTGATCCGTACACGTGCATATCCTTGCGGTTAAAGGGCCAGTTCCAGGAAGCATGTATAACACCTTCCATGTCCGGATAGGAGAGCACAATAGTGGCATCATCATCGACCCTGGGGTAGACATCCGGCTTATATTGCTTCAGCACTGCATAAACAGTCAGTGGCTTCTCCCCTTTCAATAACCAGGTGATCAGATCAGCCCCGTAACACCCAAAGTCAGTCACCGCACCCCCGCCATTTAAAACAGGATCGGTCAGCCAGTCTAAAAATTCACTGTTCACCCCTATCTCCTTCGGGCCCTTGTGCCCGTCATATACAATGATCTTTCTCAACTGTCCGAGCTCTCCCTGACTGATCATCCTGTAACCTTCATAATTGGAGGGATACCATGATGTTTCATAATTGGTCAGTACGAGGGTTCCGTATTCCTCTGATAGCTTTGACATGGTTTCAGCATGTTTGACACTTACTGCCAGCGGTTTTTCAACCATAACATGTATGCCCCGGGGGGCGCATGCCTCCACAACCTTAAGGTGATCAAATATGGAGGTGAAGGTGATAACACCCTGGGGATTGGCCTGATCCAGCATCTCATCCAACGATTCATAAAGCAGATCCTCATCTATCCCAAATTCTTTGACGTATCGTTCCGACAGATTTAAGTCGCTCTCAGCAATACCTACAATCTGGTATTCCTCCCGGTCCATATTTTGTAAAAGAGGTCTGACATGAGAATGAGACAGACCGGCCACCCCGATTCTCACAGGTTCCTGCCCGGTCAGTGGATTCAAAAATAGATACAGGATAAAAAGCAACAGGATATGGTGTTTCATAGTAACTAAATATTATTCTGAACGTTTTTGTTATTCATCATGCTTCACCGGCCCGGTGAAATCTTCCAATGTATCAAATTTATTGCCAGAGCATTAATAATAGCTTAATTATTAATTAATAGAGAGGATCAGATTAAATGCAAGTGATTGCAGAATGATTACGGTGATAAAATGAAAATGCCCTGCAGCATTGCTGCAGGGCAAACTCAATATGCTTAATCTGATAATCTACTTAAGAATAAGCTTGTGTGTTTCAACTCCTTCTGCAGATGTTACATCAACAAAATACATGCCTTTTGCAAATGCTGACACATCAAGTTCAGCTGAGGAACCTGTAAGATTGTACCTGCTTGCTACCAGCTGTCCGTTGATGTTGAAAATTTCATAACTGAAATCATTGGAAGAAGGATTGCTGATATAAACCTGTCCTTCCGTCGGATTTGGATAGACTGAGTAGGTAAACTCCTTGGTAGTAGAAATTCCTGTTCCTTCGACATATGTTACACTCAACACGGCAGCTAATGCCGGATCACCGTCATAGGACTCATATGTCACACCATTATTTTCCGTCTGGGCAGGATCCGCTTTGATGATTATCATGAGATGATTCCCAGCAGCCCATCCGGCCACATCTACGATTTCCTGTACTACTGCGGCAATGTCTGCAGTCTTTTCTGCAGCTGTTTGATCACCCTCAGCTACCGATGGTCCCGGAGTCCACATCACCGAAGCTGTTGTCTGTGTAAGCGAGGAAATAGCAAATGGGGCATCCACAAGTTCAGCAGCGTCGGCTACCGGTTGCCCTACAATTGTTACAGGTACGGGATTGGCCGAATGTTCATCGACCTCATCCACAGCAAACTGAATACTTGCAGCCATTATTTGCGATCCCGCAGGAATCTGGACATCACTGAAACGCATTGCTATAAATTGCGGTTCGTGATCAAAAGGTATTTCCAGGTCAGAGCTGGTAGGATCGACATCTCCCACGGCAGATTCAGCCGGATCAACCTGTGTCATAGTTTCCTCCATATCATCGATCCCAGCAACAATCATAGCTTGAATAGTGGTCTGTGCGGATACAACATAAGCAAACATCATCAGGATTCCAATGACCATTGCAAAACGTGTGTAAAATTTTGATTTCATAATTCTGATTTTAATTGTTTAAGTAATGTAATGTTTAATTATAGGAGTGTTTCCTATGTTAATTTTTAAAATATTCTATCAGATACCGTGAATGAGAAGCTATGTGAAAGTAGTCCTTCCCGAAAATTTCCATTTATTCCCCATACTTTATTTTTTTGACTTAAAAGTAATTAACCTGGTTTCTATATAATAGACCCACGAATTACTTATTGTTGGGTTTAATTTAAAAATCATCTGATCGATGCAAAATACATAAATTTTTAAGAAAAACTAATAAAATCGCTTATCTATTATTAATAATAGATTAAAAATATATTAATAAATTATGATTTATTAACGGAGAATAACAATATAATGTCATTTATGTTCAGGCATTTCCGGTGTGTTGAAGATCTCTTTTCTGAGTACCTGTCCCGCTTTTCCGGCAAGCCACAGGTAATGGTCCGGTGGCATACCGTCATTATCTACAAAATGATAATTCTCGCTTTCAGGGGGATGATCCGAAACCGGTATAATGGCGGTTCCTTCATCAATCTCATCAAACATGGCCACATAAAGCATTTCAGCACCGGCAGTTACCGCCCCATGAATGAGGTCCCAGAAGAACCTTCCCCCCAGGCGCGGAATAGCTCCATAGGCTGTATGCCTGGCCAGGCCGGGATTTGACAATGAAAGGTTACGCCAGCTGAACCCCGGGTATACAATGGGAACATAATCCACTCCCTGTTCTTTGCACCAGGCAATATCGTCCATAATATGATCGCGGTAGCGTTCATCATCCTTGTGAAGCAGCGGAGTAAAACGCTGCACCATCCAGGGAAGAACTATATCGGCGGAGCGGATCAACTGGTGAAGATATGGATCGGGCAGGCAGTCCTTGTTAAGTTCCCTGAAATAGGTGGGAACCCCGAGCATGACCGAGCAGCCTCCGTAGACCGGATCATTCTTTAAGAAATCGATCAGGCGGTTTACTCCGATCTTCCTGATGTCATAGGGCCTGTCGGGAAATCCCAGTCCCCATATCACCACCAGCGGTCCGCCATTATGGTAGAGGTAGTTCTGGCCTTCACCCCTGCTGGTCACTTTCATTTCATCCACAAGGTATTTCCAGTCTTCTATGACCGGCGAACAGTCGTCTCTTTCAGGGTTGAGCCCTGAAAGGTCATACATGACCGAGATAGCTCTTCCGTATTTCATGGATGCTTCTAACGCATTTTCCAGGATGATATCCTGGGCCTTTTCCGGGTTGGTATCCTTCGCTACCCTGAAGAACCTTTGCATAAAAACCCCATCGATCCCGTATTCCTTCAT
>CAZIAU010000079.1:0-9096 GCA_964536755.1 uncultured Bacteroides sp.
GGTCCCAGCCAACACCCTCAATGGTCTTCGGGGAACCGCCATCCATATTGAATACCCCGTGCCGGGCAAGGTATTCCAGATTCTCCTTGCCCGTACCCCCGTGCTGGCATCCGACCTTCATCAGCATCGGCTTGCGCTCCGGCGATATATTCCCCTGTCCTTCGGAAGGCCGGCACCCTGCCGTTATCGTTCCCATCGATCCGGCAACAGCAGTTGCTCCCAGAGAGCCTTTTATCATGGAAGAGATGGCTCTTCTACGGTTAATGTTCCGGGTCATTTTAGTCTCTATATTTTTCATCAGTAACTATTTAGTCTATATTGGTCTGATGTAACTTACCAGAACAATAATTATTCTCTCTTTTGTGAAAATAATGTAATTTTTGTAATAGAAGTTCATCCAATTTAATGATTTAGAAAGAATCCCCGGAGTGAACCCGGGGGCTTCCTTTTATAAATTCATAAGTTCAGGTCAAATAACCTTATCATACGATCAGTTCAAATACTCACAACTTTATTGTTTTCCTTGTAGTGACAAAGTCCTTCGACCTGACGGTGATGAGGTAGATTCCTTTCTGATATGAGGAAAGGTCGATCTGGTGAGATGTTCCATTAAACCTGTAGCTGCTTATTTCCTGACCGTTCAATGATTCAATGACAACAGTATACTCTCCAGGTATGCTGGCCCGAATGTTCACCAATGAGGCAGCAGGATTTGGATATATGCTTATTGATGATTTAGCACCATTTTCAGAGATTCCAACTCCCATGATTGCAATTCTTTCATAATCGGAAATATTATTACTGTTATCTCTTGCGTGTAGCATTAATAACCCATTCGGCTGGTCTGCAAGTGGAATCTGTACCGGGGTATTGGCAATGGCTGTTACAGAATCGATACATGCTTCCCTGAGGGCATCCACAGTATAATATATACCATGTGGGACTAAGTAAATTATACCGTCTTCCGAGCTTGTAGCTTCTATGAAATTACATTGGTAACAAGTATCCTCAGCTTCCAGTACCGGACGTACAATATCCGTACATGTATCTGATTCTGCATAGCCAATACCTCCATCAGACGTGGTTGTTCCTATATACCACATTTTATACGAATTCTTCGTGCTATCAAAGAATACATTCGCACCCCAAATCAATTGGCTTTCCCAGCTTCCTGCGGGTCCGGTCCCTAATACCGGCTGACCATATTTTTTCCACTGCGATTCATCTTCTGAGGTGGCATAACTGATCACAGTTTTGTTGACCCCACCTCCGCTGTACCACATGTGAAAAACTTCGTCAACTAACAGCACACTTAATCATTTCGCAATTATTTTTTGTATGAGTCAGGTATTTTGTTGAGGCTATTGTTTAAGTGATGGATGACGGTTAGACTGGAGAGCCAGAAATTTCGTAATTTCGCCCCCCGGTAAATTGACCAAACATTTAGTATCTGTCATGAAGAAGAATATGTTTCCCAGGGTCAGTATGATGATCTGCCTCTCATTTATCACCACATTACTTTCAACAGGCCAGGATAGGTATGAGCCGGAAAAGGTAACTGAAGAAGATTATGCCAGGGCGGAAGGCTTCCTCTCGGCTGCAGCATCACCGCTGGTATTCAGGGCCAGTGTGAGGCCGGAATGGATCAATGACCACCAGTTCTGGTATAAGAACGATACCCCTGAGGGTAAGGAATATGTATTTGTGGATGCTAAAAGGAAAAGATGCCACCGGGCATTTGACCAGCGGGAACTGGCATTGCCTGTGGATGCAACCGGTGGTGCCACCTCTTCCGCAACACATAGTGCAGCAGTCTCTCCTGATGGAAAATGGCAGGCATTTATCAGAGCCCACAACCTTTGGATAAGGAGCCTGGCCTCGGGAGAGGAGAAACAACTGACAACAGACGGGATTGAGGATTTCGGGTATGCAACAGACAATGCGGGCTGGACAAAAAGCGACCGGCCTGTGTTGCTCTGGTCACCCGACTCCAAAAAGATAGCCACCTTTCAGCATGATGGCAGGGGGGTGGGTGAGATGTACATGGCCACCACAAATGTCGGCCACCCGGCACTTGAGGCCTGGAAATACCCCCTGCCCGGCGACAGTCTGATCTTCAGGATACACAGGGTGGTGATATATATCGAACAGCCCAGGGTGGTGAAACTTAAGATGCCACCGGATCAGCACAGGTCCACCATTACCGATCATATCGCCACCAGGGAGGGCCGGTTTGCGGATGTTGAGTGGAGCAGCGATGCTTCAAGCCTGGCGTTTGTATCCACATCACGGGATCATAAGCATGTGATTTTCCGGGTAGCCGACCCGGAAACGGGAGAGGTAAGGGATGTCATGGATGAAACAACGGATACCTTCTTTGAATCGGGATACCGGACCGTCAACTGGCGGTACCTTCCGCAATCCAACGAACTGTTCTGGTTTTCAGAACGCAACAACTGGGGGAACCTCTACCTCTACGACCTGGCCACAGGTGATCTCAAAAAGCGGGTAACTGATGGTGACTGGAATGTAATGGAGATCCTCCGGGTTGACCCGGAGAGGAGGACCATCTTTTTTACCGGCATCGGGAAGGAGTCCGGTGATCCCTATTTCCAGTACCTCTACAGCATAAATATGGATGGCTCCGGGCTTACGCTGCTCACTCCCGACAGTGCCAATCACAGTGTCAGCTTCTCACCCGGAGGGGACTATTTTATCGACAGTTATTCCACCCCGGCAATACCCCCGGTAACTGAATTACTTGATATAAACGGGAAACGCCTGCTTACCCTTGAAACTGCTGATATTTCAAGGCTCCTGGAGGCCGGATGGGTGCCTCCGGTTCCTATTGTGGTAAAAGCCCGGGACGGGAAAACCGACCTTTATGGCCTGATGTTCAAACCTTCCGACTTTGATCCGGGAAAGAAATACCCCATCATCAATTACATCTACCCGGGGCCGCAGACTGGCAGCGTGAGGGGGCGCAGCTTTGCTGCTTCCAGGGGGGATAACCAGGCCCTGGCGGAACTCGGTTTTATCGTGGTGGCCATTGACGCCATGGGTACACCCATGCGTTCAAAATCGTTCCATGATGCCTATTACGGCAATATGGGAGATAACGGTCTTCCCGACCAGATCAGCGGTATGAAGCAGCTGGCAGAAAGGTATCCCTGGATTGATATAGAGCGGGCAGGGATATACGGCCATTCGGGCGGAGGCTTCGCCTCCACGGATGCCATCCTTAGGTATCCCGATTTCTTCAAGGTGGCGGTCAGCGGGGCGGGGAACCACGATAACCGCAACTATGAGGACGACTGGGGGGAAAAATGGCAGGGATTGCTGCAATACAACGAGGACGGGACCTCCAGCTACGATAACCAGGCCAACCAGCTTCTGGCCGGTAACCTGAAGGGGAAACTGCTCCTGGCCCATGGCACCATGGACGGAAATGTGCCCATGTACAACACACTGCTTGTGGTCAATGAGCTGATCGCTGCCAATAAGGATTTCGATCTGATCCTCTTCCCGAACCGGGGACACGGATTTGGGAACGAATCCTATATGATGCGCCGACGGTGGGATTATTTTGTCAGGAACCTGCTGGGGGCGGAGCCCCCCGAAGCCTATGAATTCACTATCGACACTTCGAGGAGGTATTAGAAATCTTTCTGTTTCATATAGTGGTAACCGTTGATAAGGTACTCCCTGTAATAAGCACCAGGAGAAGGGCACAGAATCCTTTAATATCCATTTTGAAAATGTTTAGATCCTGTCAACATTCAAAATTTACAAAAATTCAGGATACGGGCAAAACAGTGGTCAATCTGGCTGAAATTCAATGAACTCTTGCTTTACCTCTCCACGGTTAAATTCAAGCTTTTCAGCATTGGCCATATCAATGATGGATATGAAAAGGAGTTCGGCCAGATCGGCCATAATATCTGCGTTTATATTGCTGATATTATCGTAGGGTGTATGATACCGGTAATTACTGAATGCTTCCGGATCACCTTTTGAATAGATTGACAGGACAGGTATCCCGTACCAGTCAAAGAATGCAGCGTCAAGCCTCTGCCTGCCCAGGTTGGGCGTAAAACTGCCTGACAGGGGGATGTTCAGTCCATTATTATTGGCGTTTTCAAGGTAGGCATAAAATGCAGGATAGTTCTCCGCAAAAGAGGCGTGGATCTTATCCCCTATACCGACACCATCCATATTGATAAATCCTTTGATATTGTCAAGTGATCCAGTCGTCGGATTCTTCAGAAAATACTGCACCCCCTTCAGGGCAGCCTCTTCAGCCCCGAAAAAGATAAATACAACAGATCTTTTCAGTTCTATTCCTGATTTTGACAGTGCCTCGGCCACCCCGAGTGTAACACTGCAGGATGAGGCATTGTCGTGAGCTCCCGGCATAACGGTATAACATTTGCCCAGGTGGTCAAGGTGTCCACCTATTATTATGTACTCATCCTTCAATTCAGGATCAGACCCTTCGATATACCCGATGACATTGGAACCTGTTCCGTCGGGATGATGAAGTGTGTTATTCTTTATGGTAACAATTTTCCCTGTATTGAACGAGACCGGTTTGAGTTTCCTGTCTATTTTCTTAACCGTCCTTTGGGGTTTATGTCCGGTCTTATGAAAAATATCCTCCATTACGGTCTCCCCGATGGATGAATAGATCAGCTTCTCGGAATATGCATTATTGGGATTCCCGATATGATAATTATAGAGCATTCCGGCAGCCCCGTGATCCACGGCATTTAAAAGCTTATACTGATGAAAGGAGTAGGGTCTCCACGCCGGGAAATCCTCATCGGAGGTTTTTAACGGAACCTCCCTTTCGTACAATACAATTTTACCGGCGACATTCATTCCCGCATAATCATCGTAACCAAGTTCCGGAGCCGTGATGCCGTAACCCACATAAATGACTTCGGCTTTAATCTCTCCATTGGCTGAAGTGGAGCCAGGGATATACTCTTCCACGTATTCATAATTCTTATCCGGTCCGCCTTTTTTTGGATCTCCGTGCAGAATGAGCTCGCAACCCGGAAATACCTCGGTGTAGGCATGGGGGAAGTATTGAAGATAGTCGTCATTCCCACCAAGCGGCTTTATCTTCCATGAGGAGAGTTTTCCGGCAACCCAGCTGGCCGCCTTGTCGTACCCTTCATGACCGGTGAGGCGGCCTTCGAATTCATCACTACTCAGGATATCAACGTAATCATAAAGCGTTTGTGGAGTGACTATTTCCCTGAACTTTGAAACAAGCTCCTCCTGCCTATTACCTTGAGACTGACCCAGGGTGATATAGCCGGTCAACTGAAAGATAACCAGTGTTAATCCGATGAATATTCCTCTTTTTGCCATAATTTCCATTTATTTACTGTCTGATTTACCAGCATAAAAATAATAAAAATTGCCCCAGAGTTTACATCTTGTATAATTTGAGCTGAACATGGATTGGTTTAGTGAAGAGTCATTCTGCAAAGACCTGCCAACAACTCCCGTCCCGGAAATCGGGATAGTTCTGGTTACTGGTGCCGCGGGCTATATTGGGGGAAGGCTGGTTCCCGAATTGATTGAACGGGGATACAGGGTGCGGGTTATGGTCAGGAAATATTCAGAGGAATATGTGGAGAGATGGCCGGAAGCAGAGGTGGTTATCGCTGATGCTCTTAACGTGGGCCAGTTGAAATGGGTATTGAAAGATGTTTCAGTAGCCTACTATCTCATTCACTCCATGCTGATCGGTAAACGGGATTTTGCTGAATCGGATATTCAGGCCGTAACTAATTTCCGTTTCGTTGCCGAGGAGATGAAGCTGAAGAGGATAATCTACCTGGGTGCTCTGGGAGAGACCGGCTTCAAGTTATCCGACCACCTGGAAAGCAGGATCAATGTGGCAAGGATCCTGAAACAGGGGAAAGTTCCAACCACCGTATTGCAGGCTGCCATTATTATCGGTTCCGGCAGCGCTTCTTTCGAAATACTTGAGAGCATAGTTCGTAATTCACCTGTCTATTTTAACCCGTACTGGGCACGTACTCTTTGCCAGCCAATCAGTATAAGGGATGTGATAAAGTACCTGGTGGGTGTTCTGGAGACCGGGAAAACAACGGGACAAACCTATGATATAGGGGGGGATGATATCTTGAGTTACGAGGAGATGATGAAGATAATGGTAAAACTGCTGCGCAAGTTCCGGATATTTCTGCGTTCGCCTATTTCCAGTATCAGGTTGTACAGTTATGTCATCAGCCTGATATCTCCCGTTCCTGCCCAGATTATTGCCAGCCTCATGGAAGGGGTAAAGAACGAAGTAGTTGTTAAAGAGTATGTCATCCGCAAGTATATTGATTTTAAACCCATCAGGTTCAAAGTCGCACTTTTGAGAGCCCTTTCCAGAGAGGAACATGACAGGATTGCCACTCGCTGGTCCGATGCATATCCTCCTGCTCATGAGCTGGCCATTAAACTTGGTGAATTAACCTCCCCTCCCAGGTTTATCAGTAAATATTCGATTTTGACCGATAAGGATGCATCATCCATTTTTGAATCGGTATGTCAGATCGGCGGTAAACAGGGATGGTTTCAAACGAACTGGATATGGAGGATGCGGGGAAACATAGACCGCATCTTTATGGGTGTGGGAACACAGAGGGGCCGAAGGAGTGCATCTTCTCTCCGAATTAATGATGTTATTGATTTCTGGCGGGTCGAGGATCTGGTCAGGGATAAAAGGCTGTTGTTACGGGCCGAGATGAGATTGCCGGGAAAAGCGTGGCTCGAGTTTCAAATTGATAAGCAGGAGCAGAACAGGTTAAGTGTGATTGCCTATTTCCAGCCAAATGGTATTGCAGGCAAACTTTACTGGTATAATTTTCTCCCGTTCCACTATTTCATTTTCAAAGATCTTCTGAAACAACTTACCAGGTGAGTCACATCTGAGTATAAAGAGTATGTTCACTTTTTGGAAGAAATGTCATATCTTGGATTTGAAATCGAATTTCTAATCCGGGAAATTATGGCTAAAAAGAAATCAAAAAAGAAAGGTAAAGGGAAAAAGGATCTTGAAAAGAAGAAGCTTCTTAAACTGAAGCAGAAGAAAAAGAAGGAAAAGAAAAGGAAAGAGGCAAAGAAAAAAGAGAAAAAAAAGAAACAGGTAAAGAAAAAAGAGGCCAGGAAAAAAGAGAAAAAGAAGCAACAGAGAAAGGCAAAAGAGAATAATGGGACGGGTAAAGAAAACGAAAAGACTAATCCGCTGGATGCCCTGAAACTGAAAAAGCCGGCCGTATCCCGTTCAGCCAGATCCCGCGCCACGGTGACCGGATCTGTCGATCGAAGTTCCAATTACAGGGGGCCCGAAGCCATAAAAAAGCTCCGGTCGCTGAAAACCAGGGAAGAGCTTCTTGCATTTACGAAGGGAGAGAAACGAATTACGGTTTCAAAGGTGATCCCTGCAGCCCTGAAAAGGCTGAAATAGACGCAACCAGTTGACCTTCATTTTCATCTTTATGCAGAATAGGACCTTCGAAAAGATGAAGATAATTATCACTGCCCTGTGCATGGTATTGCTCTTATCCTGTTCCGAGGATATGAAGGAGGCAGAAATGCTTGGTGAGAATGCTGGTATTATTGGAACCTGGATTGAGAATGGTTATGATGATGATGTGACGCTTCTGGAAAGAGGCACGGAACTGGACCAGTCAAAGTACGGATTCATCATCAAAGAGGACGGCTCCTTTACAGAAAGGAAAAATGCCGGCTGGTGTGCAACTCCTCCCGTTTCCTATGACAATTTTGAGGGAGAATGGGTGGCCCTGTCCGACAGCCTCCTTGAGATAACGGTCGGTTACTGGGGCGGGACCATGACCTACCAGATAAGGATTGTATTCCTCAACCAGGAAAATCTGGGTATCCGATACCTCTATGCAGATGAAAGGGCAGATTCAAAATAGAGATTGAATCCAAAAATTCTTCTATCTTCGCAATCCTGAACATGCAAGATGGATCGCGAGATTTTCTTCCTTGTTTTATGGAGCTGGGCTGCCCTGGGAGTAATAATTTTTATTTTACTGCTATTCGTGACCGCCCCTTACGGGCGGTACAGCAGGAAAGACTGGGGGCCCAATATCCCTAACCGGACCGGGTGGTTCCTGATGGAATTTCCCTCCCTGCTGGTTTTCATCCTCAGTTTTCTGCTTGGCCCGGAGGGTATCCAGCCGGTTACCTGGATCTTTTTTGCATTATATGTAGCCCACTATACCAACCGGTCGATAATTTATCCCTGGCGAACCCGGACAACGGGGAAGCAGATGCCACTGGTTGTAGCCTTAATGGCTGTCGTTTTCAACCTGGTTAACGGGTTTATAAACGGGTACTATTTTTCTGCCTTTTCGCGGGTTTATGAATGGGATTGGCTGGTCGATGCCAGGTTTATCGCGGGCATTGTCATCTTTGCCGTGGGAGTATTCCTTAACTGGTGGTCAGACCAGATCCTTCTGGATCTGAGGAAAGGGGGCAAAAAAGGTTATTTTATCCCGAAAGGGGGTTTATTCCGGTGGATATCATGCCCCAATTTTTTTGGAGAGATCCTGGAGTGGACAGGTTTTGCCATCCTTACCTGGAGTCCGGCTGCACTGGTATTTGCAATCTGGACCTTTATGAACCTGGTCCCCCGGGCACTGGATCATCACAAATGGTACCGGAACACCTTTGAAGAATATCCCACAGGCCGAAAGGCGGTCATTCCTTTCCTCCTCTAATGATGCTTTTCGACCCATTTTCGGGCGTTGACGAAGGCTTCAAGCCAGGGTGTGGCCTCATCTTCCCTCCTCCCGGCGGGGTAATAGGCGCATTGCCATGGCAGATAGGCCCGTTCCAGGTGTGGCATCATGGCCAGATGGCGCCCGTCAGCGGAACAGAGTGCTGCCACATCGTAATCGGAGCCATTCGGATTAGCCGGATAGGTCGGATGTGAATATTTAGCGGCAATGTGATACTTATCCTCATCCTCCGGCAGGCTGAAACGGCCCTCACCATGGGCCACCCAGACACCCAGGGTCATCCCCTCAAGGGAACTGA
>CAZIAU010000080.1:0-9041 GCA_964536755.1 uncultured Bacteroides sp.
AAGAGAGTTAACATGATCACGCCGGGATTTTTCTCCCGTTTTCCCGACTCAGTTTCACTTTCAGGGGCCAGCCAGGTTCAGGTATACGAATTGATCAAGAGCTGCTCCTATCCAAACAATAAGGCCAAAAACCTCCTGGGTATGGCTAAGATGCTCACCGAGAAATTTAACGATGAGGTACCGGACAACATGGAGGATCTGATTAAGCTTCCCGGCGTTGGGCGCAAAACAGCAAACGTAATCCTCTCGGTAGCCTTCAAAAAACCGGCTATGGCAGTGGATACACATGTTTTCAGGGTAGCTGCACGCATTGGATTAACAACAAATGCAAAAAATCCACTGGAGACTGAAATGCAGTTAATCAGGTATATACCTAAAGAGAAGATCGCGGTGGCTCACCACTGGCTGATACTTCACGGACGATATGTATGCACCGCCAGAAAGCCGGACTGCGAAAGCTGCGGAATCAGCCACCTTTGCAGCTATTATAGCAGAAAAAAACATTAATGGCCCATAGTTTTCTGTATCTTTACGGGGCTGCAGACCTTAATGAAACACCTTTCAGCAGGAAAAGGTACACACTCCTGAAACAGGATTAATACCACGAAATGTCATTTGGATTAATTCCACTATATCCCACTTCCATTATTAAGTCGTCTGTGCAATAATGTCTGAAATTCCTGAATCCCCTGTAAATAGTGAGACTGGGGTGGTTCGGCAACCTTTTTGTATTTAAAAAAAAAGTGTTATTTTTACTTCATTAAGAGGCATTCTCATTAAAAATGTAACCCTGTATTAATTGTACAAAATCTGCATAGCAATCCAAATTAACTCAGAGAAAAAAACTAACCTATGAACCGTTCCTTGATAATATCCGGTAGATTTCTTCTTCTTGCATTTGCTATACTCGGTTTCATTCTGACCGGATGTAACCAGGGTGGCGCAAAAAAAGGAGGTGGTGGTTCCGGGGATTTCGAAACAACCGGAGCCCTGGATGCAGAGACACAAGAACAACTGAACACGGCAAAGCGGATTTTTTATTCGCTGCCATCTCCTCTTGAAACTGCCATGCTCATAAAAAATGCTGGTGCAGAATATAATGAAGAGCTTATGAATCCGGTTGGAAATACTTCCATATATATAACTTCCAAAAGCAAAGCTCTGAATCTTGGGATCTACTCGACCGACCTTAGTTATGCCAGTCTGTTTGACCAGACACAGGCAACCCTCGACTACATTGACGCTGCCAAACAGATGGCCGATGGCCTGAATATCCTGGACGCCATTGATGAAGAGACAATACAACGACTTCAGGATCATATAAACAACAGGGACGTCATTATTGATATTATTTCGGAGACCCTGATGAACTCAAGTTCATTCCTTAAGGAAAACGGACTGGAGGCAACTGCATCTATAATGCTGGTAGGCGGATGGGTAGAGGGCCTTTATATAGCCACCAGCCTGGTTGATGGATCCAAACTGAAAGGAAATAAGCTTGTTGAACGGATCGTGGATCAAAAGCTTTCTCTGGATATCATGATGAGCCTTCTGATGCAATCCTCAGAAGATGAGGATGCAATGGCCGTTCTGGAGGATGTAAAAGCTCTTAAGGTTATCTTTGATCAGATTACTATCGAACAGGGTGAAGTTACCGCAGTTGAAGATCCGGAAACCAACGTCACCACACTGAAATCGGAATCATCCATTGACATCACACAGGATGTATTCAAGGCATTAAGCGCAAAAGTTACAGAAATCAGAAGTAGCTATATATCCTAATAAAAATATACCATGACTAGAAAAGGTATTTCATTAATATCCCTGGTTGTTTGCATGCTGACGATTCCTGTGGCTTTAAATGCTCAGTGCAAACAATTTGCTAAGAATACCTGTAAGTCAGGACTAACTCCTTATCAACATGATGGAAACTATACTGCCAGTTTGCTGGTTGAAGGTGATGAGGCAGATTTCTATAAAACCTGTTACTCCGAAACAAACTACAGAATTGGAATTTGTGGCTCAAATAATCTGTCTGCCATAGAATTTAAAGTATTGGAAGCAAGAACCAATAAAGTGCTTTACGATAACAGCCTGAACAATTTTGAATGGAAATGGGATTTCACACCGGAATCAAGTATGCAGCTCAGGATCATTATCAAGGTCCCCATTAAAGACGAGAATGCCAGTGAACCCGAGGAAGGCTGTGTGGCTATTTTGATTGGTTCAACAGATTATTAATAATCGAATACTCTAAAGGGAAAGATATTATGACAAAGAAAGGAATTCTCCTGTTATCCCTTGTTTTCTGCATGCTTGCATTGCCAAAGGTCCTGAATGCACAGTGTAAGCAATTTGCAAAAAATACATGTAAAGCAGGGCTTAATCCATACCAGCATGATGGTATGTACGATGCAGCATTGTTAATTGAGGGAGAGGAAGCGGAACTTTACAAAACCTTTTATTCAGACAGGAAATACAGGATCGGTGTATGTGGTGCGCCCAACCTCTCTGCCATTGAATTTAAAATTATCGATACAAGAAGTGGAAAGGTTCTTTACGACAACAGTCTTAAGGACTTTGAATGGAAATGGGATTTCACGCTTGAATCAAGTCAACAATTGAAGATCTATGTGAAAGTTCCTGTGCCTGACGGTACCGTGGAAGAACCTGAAGAAGGTTGCGTTGCCATACTATTCGGGTCTTTGGACGAATAATTTCTCAATTAAAAATCAAATTTTTATTTTTCCCGATAGTCAATTAAACAGTTAGCTTGGGACGAAGAAATCTCCCAGTATGGCTACCCTGGGCTGGAATCTTCTCAGGAATTCCCTCATAGACAATCCTGCCACCACGGTCCCCGCCTTCAGGGCCGAGATCAATGATCCAGTCAGCACACTTGATGACCTCAAGGTTGTGCTCAATCACCACTACAGAGTGTCCTTTTTTTATCAGGGAGTCAAAGGATTCCAGCAAGAGAGAGATATCATGCATATGCAGACCGGTGGTGGGTTCATCGAAAATAAACATCACCTTTTCCCCTTCGGACTCCTTACTGAGGAAGTAAGCTAATTTAACACGCTGACTCTCACCCCCGCTAAGGGTGCTTGAGGACTGTCCCAGTTTAACATATCCAAGACCTACCTGCTGCAGAGGCATCAATTTCTTTACGATCCTCTGTTCAGATGACTTTTTTGCCTGGCTGAAAAACTCAATGGCCTCATCAACAGTCATTTCGAGTACATCATATATACTTTTACCAGAATAGGTAATCCTCAGAATATCATCTTTGAAGCGCTTTCCGTGACAGCTTTCACATATCAGTCTCACATCGGCCATAAACTGCATTTCAACTTTTATTTCCCCCTCTCCCTGACATTCTTCACACCTGCCTCCATCAACGTTAAAGGAAAAATGTGACGCTTTGTAACCATTTATTTTTGAGGAGTGTTGAGCTGCAAATAATTTCCTTATCTCATCAAAGGCTTTCAGATAGGTAACCGGATTGGAACGGGAGGACCGGCCAATTGGATTCTGATCCACAAATTCCACCCGGTCCAGGAGGTGCAGATCTCCCGAAAGCAGATCATGCCTGCCTGGTTTTTCACCCGAACCATGTAATCTTTTATTCAAAGCGGGATAAAGGATCGAACTCACCAGACTTGACTTTCCCGAACCACTTACACCTGTAATTACGGTCAGTAAGCTCAACGGGAATTTCACATCAATGCCATTCAGGTTATTTTCCCTGGCTCCGACAAGTTCAATATAGTTATTCCAGGTTCGCCTCGCAGGGGGAACCTTAATCTGATCCAGGCAATTAAGATACCGGGCAGTAAGGCTTTTTTCTTCCGAAAGCAAAGCTTTATGATCACCCTGGAAAACCACCTCTCCTCCAAGTCTTCCTGCCCTTGGTCCCATATCTATAACATGGTCGGAGGACCTGATGGTCTCTTCATCATGTTCGACAATGATAACCGTGTTCCCTATCTGTTGAAGTTTCCGAAGAACTCCAATAAGTTGTTGTGTATCCCGTGAGTGAAGCCCGATACTGGGTTCATCAAGAATATAAAGTGATCCTACAAGGCTGCTTCCCAGCGAAGTAGCCAGGTTAATACGCTGACTCTCCCCTCCCGAGAGGGTTGAAGAGAGTCGGTTCATGGTCAGGTACCCCAGCCCCACATTGTTCATAAACTGCAACCTGCTGATAATCTCGGTCAGGAGCCGCTTTGAGATCTCCCGCTCCTTTCTGGTGATTTTCAAGTTACAGAAGAATTTCTCCAGTTCATTTATGGGCATCATTACCAGCTCACTGATTGTTTTTCCCCCAACCTTTACATAAGATGATTCTTTTCTCAAACGGCTTCCATTGCATTCCGGACAAACGGTCTTGCCCCTGTAACGGGAAAGCATTACCCGGTTCTGAATCTTATACTTCTTCTCTTCAAGTCGCTCAAAAAACCTGTCAATTCCCTTAAAATACCTGTTTCCTTTCCATAATTGGCGGTGCTGCTCAGAAGTAAGCTTGTAATACGGAGTATGAATCGGAAAATCAAATTCCCCGGCTTTCATGATCAGACGTTCTTTCCACTTCTTCATCTTCTCTCCTTTCCAGCAAACAACTGCATCCTCATAAACAGATAATCGTTTGTCAGGCACCACCAGGTCCTCGTCAATCCCCATTATCTTACCGTAGCCTTCACAAACCGGACACGCACCCAGGGGATTATTAAAGCTGAAGAGATGTTCCGAAGGCTCTTCGAATTCCATGCCATCGGATTCAAATCTGGTGGAAAATTCTTCTGCCTTCTCAGATTCGGGATCCCAGACCATGCAATGTCCGTGACCAATCTGAAGCGCAGTCTGGACAGAATCGCCGAACCTGCTGATTGATTCATCATCCCTCTGAACCACGATACGGTCAACAACCAGGTTAAGAATTTGCTGTTCAGTATGTACCCCTTTTCTCTTTAAAGAATCCAGATCAACCAGTTGATTATTCACAAGTGCCCGGGTCATTCCCTGCTGTATAAAAATATCAAGCTGGTATTATGTATTCCTTTCCAGATTCAGGCATATTGTGCTGAGGATCACAAGCCGTTTGTCGGTTTCTTTGGTCAGAATATAATCCACCACATCGGTTACCGAGTGCTTTTTTACAAGCTTACCTGAAACCGGTGAGTAAGTTTTACCAATTCTGGCGAACAGTAACTTGATGTAGTCATAGATTTCAGTTGAGGTTCCAACGGTAGATCGCGGATTCCTTGAATTTACACGCTGTTCAATGGCCACTGCCGGTGGAATACCGTGTATAAAGTCCACATCGGGTTTATCAATCCGGCCAAGGAACTGGCGGGCATAAGCAGAAAGACTTTCCACATATCGTCTCTGTCCCTCTGCATAGAGCGTATCAAATGCCAGGGAGGATTTACCCGATCCTGAAAGGCCTGTAATCACCACCATCTGATCCCGGGGAATACGTAATTCAACATTTTTAAGGTTGTGAACCCGGGCGCCCTTTATATGTATTTCCTGATTGCTTATTGCTGGCATAATATTTGCATCAAAAATACTATATTTTGTTATAACAAATATTTTTACTTAATTGCAGACTATATTTAGTTAAACATTTAACATTCAGCCTATCGGAACACCTCTACGCTTAACCAACAGGAACGGGAGTTTTGAAGAAATCAATTGAGAAAGACCAGGATTTGGTTCAAGCATATATCAAAGGTGATCAATCAGCCATCGATGTATTAATAAACAGGCACCGGAGTAAGGTGTATACTTATATATTGCTGACCATTAAGAATCAGCCGCTGGCTGAAGATCTTTTCCAGGAGACATTTATTAAAGTAATCCAGTCCCTCAGGGCCGGAAAGTACAGAGATAACGGAAGGTTTCTCTCCTGGGTTATCCGGATCGCACATAACCTTATAATTGATCATTTCCGAAAAGAGAAACAGATGAACTCGGTTTCCAACGATGATACTGATGTGGACCTGTTTAACAGCAGGAAATTTTCGGATGACAATATCGAAGAGTTAATTGTCAGTAATCAGATCAGAACTGAGATCAGGTCTTTGATCAATCAACTGCCGGATGACCAGCGCGAAGTTGTTTTACTAAGGCACTATGGCGAATTGAGCTTGAAAGAAATTGCCGAGCAGACCAATGTAAGCATCAATACTGCACTGGGCCGCATGAGGTATGCCCTGATCAATCTCAGAAAAATGATCAGGGAAAAGGAACTTACACTTACAGTTTATTAATATTCTTTTACATCTCCTTGCAATAATCGGTTGGGTCTATCGTTGTTTATATGAAAACCTAACTCATTATTGCCTATGGTAAAAGTTTCTACCCTTTTTTACCGGGTGGATGGTTTTGTTACTTGTAATATAACAGCCAGAAACCCGAACATTACGGATCAGGACTTTGAGGATGACTTTTTAGATAAATTACTGGAACCACTGGTTTATGATCCGGGTGATGAACTGATGCAGAAAATTCTGCAACAAATCTGAAATCTGAATGGCCGCCAACACCAGGCGGCCTTTTTATTTGTCTCTTCAGGAAATCCAATCGCAACTGAAAATCTTCCCATGGAAGATTTATAGGTTACATATTGAATATCCTTTCGAGAATATATATTTTCGCTAGGTTTTCGGCCTATTAATTACGGAAATAAAGTTGAACGGCCGAGGCCAGGTAGACCCCGGCAGTTTCGGTCCTGAGCCTTGAAGTACCCAGATGAAATGGCTGAAACCCAGCTTTAATTGCCAGGTTTACCTCTTCCCCGGTGAAATCCCCTTCCGGACCCACCATCAGAATATTGCTATCAGAGAATTCCATGTCAGTTATCCCTTTCCGTTCGGAAGGCATGCAATGAGCTATCCCCATTGTACCTGAATGATCCCGTGCCAGAAAATCAACAAGCTTTTCCGGTTCATTCAGCACAGGTTTGAATGCTTTCAGGGACTGTTTCATTGCAGAGATGATGATCCTTTCAAGACGACCTGATATGACCCGTTCCCTCTCTGTTCTGCGACAAAGAAGAGGTGTAATTTCAGAAATTCCTATCTCAGTTGCTTTTTCCAGGAACCACTCAAATCTCTCCATTCTCTTGGTTGGGGAGATTGCTATGTGAAGATTATAAGGAAGGGGTTGATAATCCGGTGTATGGGAATGTATCTTAATTCTGCATCTCTTTGGTTTACTATTCTCAATAGTTCCTTCATACCAGCCCCCCTTACCATCGACCAGGGTGACCGGGTCTCCCGGTCCCATTCGCAGCACCCGGGCCACATGTATAGATTCCTGTTCATCCAGATCTAACGTATCTCCTTCAATCAGCGGATTGTAAAACAGGTTCATTGAAATGTTTAAACTCTAAATTTAGTAAATTAACCTTCCAAAACTTAAGATATGTTCAGAATTGGTCTCCTGTCGGATACACATGGCTTCTACGACCCCGGGATTGCCGAACATTTCAACGAGTGCAATGAAATCTGGCACGCTGGAGATATTGGAGATATTGATATTATCATTCATCTCAATCGAATTTGTCCGGTGATCGCAGTTTACGGGAATATCGACGGTACACAGATCCGGTCAAAATATCCGGAACATCAGCGTCATACAAGGAGTGGCCTTGATATCTGGATGACGCACACTGGAGGTTACCCGGGAAATTATTCCCCGAATGTTAAGCCAGGTATCTTTTCCGATCCTCCTGGGCTTTTCATCTCCGGTCATTCGCATATACTTAAAGTAATGCCGGACAGAAAGGGAGGTTTTTTACATATGAACCCTGGTTCCGCAGGACGGTTTGGAATGCACAAAGTAAGGACAGTGATCCGTTTTGAAATCGAAGATGGTCGGGTGGAAAATTTGGATGTTATTGAGTTGGGACCCCGATCGGCCGGCTAAAAAGCCTCGTTTCCGGTTTCATTATCTTCAAATTCGAGAAAGCGTGCGATAAAAAGCTCCAGCCTGCGGTTGGCTGCCAGGCTGTATATAAAGTTAGGTTCCCCTCCTTTTGCCTTATACCTGCGTTCAGAAGCCTTTAAATCGAATATTAATGAGTTAAATTTCTGATTTGAGGAAAGAACCTGCAATCCCCCGGGTGTATAAGCAAAGTAATACCATGTATTCCGGTCCACCATTAGATAGATATCAAACATGTCCCCCGATCCTCTCTCAACCAGTTCAATATAGGCATCCACTTTCTTGTTGATCTGAATATCACCAATATTTCCAATTCCTACCTTACCATTATGCCTGAATGAACGGGATTCCTGGTTCCATCTAAGCGGTAATTCGTTGAAAAAAATTACATTTCGCCAGGCATCCGGAATCTCATCGTAAGCTCCTGTTTGGGCCAGCTCACGTTCCAGTTTCACAGCCTCTGCTTCCCCCAGCAAATCACGAATGGCCAGCTGATAGGACGGACGAGTAAGGTCTACCGGTTCCAGATCAGGAAGACTGTCTATCTCACTTCCCATGAGCTGCGTTGCTTCCGGAGAGAAATGAAAATCCAGACCAAGCACAAGGTTCGCTGTAAATTCATCTTCCGCAATCCGGTTCAGGGTATTCCCGGCAGAAGACACTTTCACATGACCAAAATTCAGGGTCAGGTCAATTGGACCTTCACTGTACACCTGACAGGAAGGTATATCCAGTCTGAGATACTTTCCAGGCAATGTAGTATCGGCCAGCTTTTCCGGAGTAGTAATTATATAACTCTCCCTTACCGGATCATATACCAGCTCTCCGCTGGCACTTGTGATACTGGCATCAAAATAGTCCTTGCGGCCCGAAATAAATGTTGAATAGATATGTGTGGAATCCCTTGTAATCATTGACCCTGCAAATATCCTGTTCAGTTCCATATTCTGCATCTGATCGCTCACGGGAATGCGGATATCTTTAGGATCAACTTCTGAAGTAAACCTTAACCATGCTTTGCTTATATCACAATCATGAACAATTCTTATTCCACCATCATATGTGAGGTATGGTTTTTCTGCGAATAA
>CAZIAU010000081.1:0-8460 GCA_964536755.1 uncultured Bacteroides sp.
GGACTGGTCAGACAGTTCGGGGACAGGCATATACTGAGGTTATTAAAATCACCCGACGGTATCTCCTCGGATATGACAGAACTGTTGAGAATGATCGGACGGCGGACGGCTCTTGTTTCATTGTCACATGTGGCCTACAAGAGTGCCTATATGTATGATATGGATAAAATCACAGAACTGGCCCATCTGCATGGATGCATGGTTCTCTGGGACCTGAGCCATTCGGTGGGTGTTGTTCCAATAAGTCTGAAAAATGCCAATGCGGACCTGGCCATCGGATCAACCTATAAATATCTGAACGGGGGACCAGGTTCGCCCGCATTCCTTTATATACGTAGAGATCTGCAGGAGAAAATGGAGAATCCCATTCAGGGATGGTTCGGGGAGAAAAATCCGTTTGAGTTCAAGCTTAATTACAGGAAATCTGAAGGTATAAGGAAATTCCTGACCGGAACCCCTTCTGTATTATCAGTTTCGGCACTCGGACCCTCGCTGGATATGATTCTTGAAGCCGGGATTGGAGCCATAAGAAAAAAAAGTATTGCGCAGAGTGAATACCTTGTGAAGCTGGCGTCTGAATGGCTTTTTAAGCTTGGATTCAGAATGGGATCACCCGGTTATGTGGAGAGGAGAGGCTCTCATATATCGCTCAAGCATGCAGAAGCCTACCGAATCTGCAGAGCCCTGATTGACCCGGAGGTGGGGGATGGGAGTATAATCCCGGATTTCAGGGAACCTAACAACATCAGGTTTGGTATCTCTCCACTCTATACGACTTTCGAGGAGATTTACCGGTCGGTCGTTCAACTGAGGTATATCATGATAGAAAAAGTATATCAGAAGTACCCCCGGGCCCGGGAAGTTGTCACATAAGAAGAAGAATAGATGAGTAAGAGTATTATAGTTCTTGGAGCAGGAATGATTGGGAAAGCCATTGCTATCGACCTTAAAAGGAGTGGATATATGGTTACCAGTGTGGACCTTGACAAAGAGGTATTAGGGGAGCTCAGTGATAGCCACAATATCTCCACAATCCATACTGATTTTACCGGTGACCACCTGGCGGGAATGGTCGGGGAATCTGATCTGGTTGTGGGTGCCGCTCCCGGAAAAATCGGTTACAGGATTATGGAGAAGGTAATCAGGGCCGGTAAAAATATGGTGGACATATCGTTCTGTCCGGAGGATTATATGAAACTGGATGGCCTTGCAAGGGAAAAGGGAGTCACCGTTGTGCCTGATATGGGTGTAGCCCCGGGCATGTGCAATACTATCCTGGGATACCATCATGCGAGAATGGTTGTGAATTCATACAAATGCCTGGTTGGAGGCCTTCCTGCTGAGCGGAACTGGCCACTTGAATATAAAAGTTCCTGGTCACCCATTGACTGTATTGAGGAATATACCAGGCCGGCCCGGTTCCGTGTTAATTCCAGGAATGTGGTAAAGCCGGCACTGTCGGACCAGGAACCGGTGGTATTTGATGGTATTGGCACCCTGGAGGCATGGAATTCGGACGGGTTACGCTCTCTGCTGAAATCATTCCCCCGCATACCGTACATGGTGGAAAAAACCCTTCGATACCCGGGGACAGTAGATTATCTCAGGGTACTCAGGGAGCTGGGTTACTTTTCCAGGGAGGAGGTGGAAGTAAATGGTAACAAGATCCGGCCACTGGATCTTACAGCGGCACTTCTGTTTCCGCAATTCAAACTGGGGAGAGGGGAAAAGGAATTTACAGTGATGAGGGTAACCATAGAAGGCAGAGAGAAGGGAGTGGATACCACCTACGAATATAACCTTTATGATGAATATGACCCGGCTACTGATACTTATTCCATGGCACGGACCACCGGTTATTCCTGTACGGGAGTGGTAAACCTCATCCTGAAAAAAATGCTGACCGAAAAAGGAGTAATCCCACCCGAGGGAGTAGCTGTGAAAGAGGAGAACTTCAGGTTTCTTATTAAATACCTGGGGGAGAGGGGAGTGAATTACCTTATTAAATCATAATATTCATCATCTGCATGACATGACAATGAAAATGCGTTTTTTCTATACAATTCTTCTGACTGCGGCCGGAATCTCCTTTTTTTCAACCCGGTCCTGTACCGGCACCGGAGAGCACCGGCTTCTTTTCACAGATTATCCTGAAATGAAGATAGGTTTCTCCACAAAGAATTTTATGGAGGCGCTTCCCTTCAATGCCGGAAGTATCAGTGAACTGGTGACTTATGCCGCTGAAGAAGGATACCAGTTCATAGAGATCAGGGATGATACAGTCAGTTTGACGAAAACGGATTGTGAATCCATTGCTGAAATTGCTTCACATAAGGGCATTGAGGTGATCTATGAGATCAATGTAAGCATTCTGGATCCATGTTTCCCCGAACTGTTTGAAAAAGCCCTTGACAATACCGGAACATTTGGCCATCCGGGAATTTTAAGGGCGATCGTTATTCCTGTCAGGTTTGCAGGTAATCCTGCCACGACCGGGTGGGACATGGAAGAACTCAAAGAGGCTGCAATAGCAGCGGACAGGTATGCAAAAGCTGCCGGGGAAAAAGGGATCACATTTATCGTGGAAAACCTTTTTGAGCCATTCATTGGAAATCCGCCTTTATACTATGGAATGAACGATCTCTTTCGCCATACCCGGCATGTGGGACTGCAGTTTGATCTCTGCAACCCATTTGCAGGTATATCCAGAAAAATGGCAGACCCCGGTAAAGTGGGAAATTTTCTTGATACCATCGGTGGAAGGTGGGTTACATCCCATATCAAGACCTGTACAGACGGGGTGGCTCAGCCGGTTCTTGGGGACAATCCCATTACCATAATACAGTTAACCGAATTAATGGGTGAAACAGGAGTACATTATTTCGCTCTTGAATTAACCGGTGCAGCGGAAAAGGGGGTATGTTTCAGAAATCATGACAAAAGCATAAGGTTCCTGAAGGAACTGGGAATTATTGAAAAAAGATAGTTACTCATGACAGCCATTGTGTCAAAGAATTTGCCGGTTATTGCCCTGTTAATTATACTGACCGGATGTGGGGGGGAGAAAGAAGATCATGCTACCCATCAACTGGCCGTAAGGGTCAGGTTCGAAACCAAACGCGTATGGGATGCCTATCAGCAATATGCATGGGGCCAGGACCTGTTGCTTCCCTTCGATGCTTTCAGTACCCTGGTGGTAACAGGATTGACAGGTGACGCCGGGAGGGTAGTGGAGTATGTGGCAGACAGTGTAAATTTTAATATAGATCTCGACATAAAGGTACTCCAGGTCAATACCAGGATTCTGGGCGGATTGATTTCCATGTACCAGCTTTCGGGCGATAAGAGGTTACTGGCAAAGGCAGTGGATCTGGGCGACCGTATTATGCAAGCTTTTGGATCACCTACGGGGATCCCTTACTGCTGGGTGAACCTGAAGAGTGGCCGGGTTTATGGAAACCGGGTGAATGTGGCAGAGGCCGGCACCTATCTGTTGGAGATGGGCATGCTGAGCTACTTCACAGGGGATATCTCCTATTACCAGGCTGCGAAAAGATCAACAGAGGCGATCTTTAAGCGCAGGTCCGGGATCGGACTGGCAGGAGACATGATAGATGTTGAAACCGGTAACTGGATCAAAACAACCAGTCACATTTGTGCG
Organism: uncultured Bacteroides sp.; assembly: GCA_964536755.1. GTDB lineage: Bacteria > Bacteroidota > Bacteroidia > Bacteroidales. Next base: position 3,662 of record CAZIAU010000081.1, read on the forward strand.
GGCACAGATTCATATTACGAATACCTTTTCAAAGGATGGCTCCTCTTTGGTGATCCGGACCTGAAAGAAATGTGGGATAAGAGCATTGAAGCGGTACTCAGGTTTCTCCCAGAAAGAAAAGATTCACTTATATGGTTTGGAAGAGTGGATATGCAGACCGGAGAGAGGAAAAGTTCGGTTGTTACACTCCGGGATGCATCCATGCCAGCTCTGCTGGCTGTTTCAGGCCACCTGGAGGAAGCTGAAGATCTGCAAAAAACCTGGAACTGGCTTTGGAACCGGAACGGACTGGTGCCTATGGAATACGATTATGGACTGGATCTGATAATCGACCCCGAGTACAGCCTGAACCCGGAGATCATGGAGTCGGCCTGGTATCTTTGGGAACTGACGGGTAACCGTAAATATAGAGATATGCTCTCGGGTTACTTCTGGGATCTCGTGGACCACTGCAGGACAGGCGAAGCCTTCGCTGCAATTAAAAATGTGGTCACCAGTGAGCAATCTGATTATATGAACAGCAGTTTCCTGGCTGAAACCCTGAAATACCTCTACCTCGCTTTCGCAGACCAGGAAATGTTCAACCTTGAAACAACTGTTTTCAGCGCCGGAGCACATCCATTTCTAAAAGCCGCCCTGGATCCGGTGAAAACCAGGGAGAATCTTGCATTGACCCATTAATACCCCTTGCAGTTTACTGCCGGACTGTTTTTCCTGGAGAGGATCCAAACCTGGCTTGTGGATCAATAAGATCAGCATGTGGGTCGCCGCATCGCTTTGGTAACAATCTAATGCCCGGTCTCCAGGCGAAGAATAAGAGATTCCAGGGGATCAATATCGATCCTTGTGCGGGCCCCGTTATTGACGTCCAGAAGGAACGAGCGGCCGGACAATTGCTCCTCCATGGTATAAGTGCCCTGATCAAGGCCCCAGCTCTGCAGGAGATCGTCAGGTAACATCAGTTCAAAACCGAAACTTTCCCGTGCATCAAAGTTTACTATGATGATGAGCATCTCTTCCTGTTCCTTTTTTAAACCTTTACCTGATGATCCTCTCCCGGTCCACCGGACAAAAGAAAATACCCTGTCATTATACCACCGGGTATGATCCCTGTTATAACTGTGTATCTCCCGGTACTGTTCCTGGAGAGCATCACTTGCTGCAGCGAATCTGAGCAGCCTTCTGTAGAATTCCCTGAGTTCTTTTTCCTCTTCGGTGAGCTGACCCCCGTCAAATGCTCCATTGTTCATCCAGCGTACGTGGTTGGGAACTCCCCAGTAATCATAAATGGTTGTGCGCGTCTCTGATCCAAATCCGGCATCACCGTTCCCCGGTTCTCCGACCTCCTGGCCGAAATAGATCATGACAGGGGATCTGCTCAACGTGGCAGATACTGTCATGGCGGGTTTTCCTTTGTTCGCATCGCCTGCGAACCCCGGACTGGCAATTCGCTGTTCATCGTGGTTCTCCAGGAAATGAAGCATATGGTGCTCAATATCTGCCAGCTCTTCCTGGATCTGAATGAGGCTATCTGTGCTTCCCTGACCCTGGATTATGCTTTTCAGGGTATCGTACAGCTGTACCTTGTCATAGAGATAATCCATTTTACCCAAATGGATATAATCCCTGTAGAGGTGTGGCTGATAGATCTCAGCCAGCAGGAATGCATCGGGCCTGGCCTTTATTATAGCGCTGTTCATATAACTCCAGAATTCCACAGGCACCATCTCGGCCATATCGTAACGGAATCCGTCAACACCCTTGTCCAGCCAGTAAAGGGCTATCTCCCGGAATTTCTTCCAGGAGTCGGGGACCTCTCTTTTTTGCCAGAATGCCAGGTGTGCTTCATATGATTCGTTTGCAAGTCGAGGCGGAAGCTCATCAAAGTCCTTCGTTCCGTCCGGACGAATCCCGAAATTTATTTTCACTGCTTCATACCAGTCGTCCTGGTCCGGCCGGGGATCCCTGGACCCGTTCCCGGTCCATTTGGCCGGATCCTCCCTGAAGTAACCGTCGGCTCCCGGGTGTGCTTCCCCACCCAGAACCCTGTAACCCCTTTTCCATTGGGGGACCCGGAATGGTTTACCGGGTATATAGTAGAAGTTGTTATCTTTTCTGTATTCCCTGGAAACATCATCCCCGAAGCCAAAATCCTCTGTTCCCGGCGGATTCGTCACCGAATGGTATACCCTGGCCACATGATTGGGGATAATGTCTATGATCACCTTCATGTTATGCCGGTGCGTACGGCTGATCAGTGATTGAAATTCCTCCAGTCGCCGAGCCGGATCAGTGGCAAGGTCGGGATCCACATTATAGTAGTCCTTAACCGAATAGGGGGAACCGGCCCGTCCCTTGACCACATCCGGATCATCACCCGGCAGGCCAAATTCCGAATAATCGGTGACCATGGCATGGTGAAGCACACCTGTATACCAGATATGACTGACACCGAGCTCCTTGATGGCTTCCAGTGCCGTATCTGTAATATCATTGAATTTTCCCACACCATTCTCCTGAATGGTTCCCCAGGGCTTATTGGTGGTATTGGTGTTCCCGAATAGTCTGGTTAAAACCTGATAGACTACAATTTTATGTTCTTTCACCTGGCTCACCTTCATCCTTGATGGTCACTGACAATTTCTATCAAAGAACTGTGAATCCCCTTGCCCGCTGCTACAATGGTATAATTCCTGCTGACAGAATCCGGTGAAAGATCAAATTGAATTTCCTTTCCGGTGATGTCGGTAACAATACCTCCCGCTTCTGTGATGATCAGAGATGAGCCTGCTATGTCCCAGATTTTTGTCGTCTGATTGATGGCTCCCCCCAGGCGGCCGTCCGCTGTATAACAAAGGTCTATAAGGGAATTGGTGCTCCTGGTGTTCCTTACTCTTGTGGAAAGCCTTTTCAGAAGAGCCATCTCCCTTGATGTTTTCCCCGGATCATCACTAAAATCAAATGAGTATGCAATAAGCTGGTCCTCGAGAACATCACTTCCGGTTGTTTTGATTATCTGATTATTTTTCCATACACCCTTACCTTTCTCTGCATAATAGAGATGATCTTCTACGGGGAGATACATGCTTCCCAGTAGGGGGATCCCGTCCTCTAAAAGGGCTATAATAATCCCGAACCATGGCAATCCGGCAGCAAAATTTGAAGTTCCGTCCAGGGGATCCACCACCCAGGTATACCTGGCATTCCTGTTTATATAGCCTGTCTCTTCTGAAATAATGTTACAGAGAAAAGGAGTTTTATCGAGGATTTCAATGATGGCCCCTTCAGAAGCGATATCTGCATCCGTTACTATTGAGCTTATGCTTTCCTTGACCTTCACACCTGACACTTTTCCATATTGTTCCATCAGGACCCTGCCCCCCTTTCGCGTGGCCGCTTCAAGCATATACCTGGTTTGAGAAATATTCATGATTCAAAAGTAACAAATCTATTAAGGAATAGATTTTATGTAAATTGGTAAGATCTAATTTTTTATATGGCTTTATGAGGAAAATCACTATAGCAACAGCCCAGTTTCAGACCAGGAACGGGGATAAGGCATACAACCTTTCAAGGATTGAAGAGCTGACAAGGAGAGCCGCACGGAATGGGGCCAGGGTAATCTGTTTTCACGAGTTGTCTGTTGTTTCCTATACATTTCTGAGGAATCTTTCAAGGGCACAGATAGTTGAACTGGCCGAGGTGGTACCGGGTGGAGAGAGTGTTGATAAGCTGACGAGACTGGCCGGGAAATATAAGGTGGCTATCCTTGCCGGCCTGATAGAGAAGGATGAAAAAAAACTGTACAATACATATATCTGTGTAACAGGAGAGGGTATGGTTGCAAAATTCAGGAAACTGCATCCTTTCATCAGCAGCCACCTGTCGGCAGGAAATAAGTACAAGGTGTTCGATCTTTATGGCTGGAATTGCGGGATCCTGATCTGTTATGATAACAACGTGATCGAGAATGTGCGGGCCACCACCCTGCTGGGTGCAGAAATTATCTTCATGCCGCATGTCACATGTTGTACCCCGTCACCCATGCCGGGAAGGGGGTGGGTTGACAGGGGATTATGGGACAATCGCACCGTGGATCCGGGGGCTCTGAGGTCCGAATTCGACGGACCCAAGGGCAGGGCGTGGCTGATGAGATGGCTTCCTGCCAGGGCATATGATAATGGCATCTATGCAGTTTTTTCCAATCCCATCGGGATGGATGACGACCAGGTAAAAAACGGCAATTCAATGATCCTGGATCCCTATGGTGAGATCCTTGCAGAATGCCGCTCCTTTGATGATGAGGTGGTAACCGGCACATGCACCTCCGATAAACTGGAACTGGCGGGTGGCTTCAGGTACCGGAATGCCAGGCGCCCCGAACTGTATGGTGATATACTGAAAGGCAGAAACAGGGGTTATACCAGGGTGAAGTGGATGTAAATACCTGTTATTCAAGGATCAAAATAAGTAAATACTTCTCAATTTTCATTGTCAGATTGTTCAATGGTCCAAATATACCGAAAATCAGCTTCGAGGATTGAAAACAAAAAAGATATTCATATCTTGGTGTTCATCAACCACAACTCCGGTTCTCATGCAACGAAGGACCTTTTTTCGCAGCCTCGGAGCGGGTACTGCCGCTGTTCATTTTGCCCCTATGTCATTAAGTGGAGGAGAAGTCAATTCATCCTCCATCCGGTTAGGGGGGCCGGTTTTCGATCCCTATGAGGGTCCGGATGAATGGATCGGAATCCTGAAGAAGTCAGGTTACAGAGCTGCCTATTGTCCTGTCCAGC
>CAZIAU010000081.1:8470-8985 GCA_964536755.1 uncultured Bacteroides sp.
CGGATTTTCAAGGAACACCGGGAGGATATCGATATCGAGTTCCGGATGGACCACCCGGAGAAGAAACTGGTCTGGCTGAAATCGAAGGGAAAGGTTTTTTACGAGCGCGACATCGGCCCGGCACGGATGATCGGGAGGTCATTGAATATAAAGTAGCGGCAAACCGGAATGATATTGTCATCGCCGAAGTCGGAACATGGAGCAATCCCATCAGCCCGGATGGGGCCGAAGCTGAAAAAGCGATAGAAAAGTGTATCCGGGGATTGAAGCTGGCGGACCAGATCGGGGCAAATTGCTGTGTGAATATAAGTGGTTCCAGGAATGAGAATTACTGGGCTGGTCCCCATGAAGACAACCTGTCCGATGATGTTTTTGACCTGGTGGTGGAGACTACCCGGAAAATTATTGACGCCGTAAAACCGACACATACGTTTTTTGCACTGGAGGCCATGCCATGGGCTTTCCCTGATTCCACTGAAACCTATCTGAAGTTGCTGAATGCAATCGATCGAAAA
>CAZIAU010000082.1:0-8948 GCA_964536755.1 uncultured Bacteroides sp.
TAACATGCCTGAACGGCCTCACCGAATCTCCCGGGATACCCCATACATTGTTCCAGTGCCCGGAACCAGGATCAAAGAAGTCCACAAGAAGGGAATCATTTAATTCTGGCATGTCACCTAATCCTGCTGCCTGGTAAAGGAAACTAAAATATATGCTGTCTGAAACGGGGTAATCCAAATTAATGGGCCGGCTGGTCAGATAATCCGTCACAAAAGTGGCCGGTTCGGTCACCGCATTGGGATAGATGCTCCCGTCAGAGTCCAGGGCATCGAGAGTGGCAACTCCATAGGTAACAGGATCAACGCCATAGTTATTATTGATAAATACATGATCATCACTCCAGAGGGCTGTATCGGGTATACCGGATGATTGGGAGAAATCGTCCATGAATGGTAATTCCAGTAATAAAGTATTTATGGATTGAATTTTTCGATTCTGTTTCTGATCCTGCTTTGCTGTGGACATCTTGCCATACAGAGGTGTGATCACTTCCTGTGCATCCAATCCGGTGAACCAGAGCAGGCTCAATAGTATTGCTGCAGACGCTTTAGCGTATCTCTTCATACACAATATCCGTATCTTCACCCACAAACAGGGTATCAGGCTCAGGAAGCAGCGTTGAATCCACGGTCAGCCAGATATCTACTTCCATACCCATATTCAGCCTGCGGAACTCATCGAACTCAGGGTATTGACGCCAGATGAAAGCAGAGGCAGTATCCTCCTCGTTTTCCATACTTTCATCGTAGGTAATTGCCCCGATATTCAGATAGTAATCGGCAATAATCTCTCTTGCATCTTCCAGTGATTTACCTACAAGATCAGGTAATCGGGTGGTTTCTTTGCTCAGGCCCATCCCCAGCACCAGGTCAATCACAGATTCCTTATGAATTTCAGTTCCTTCATTAATAACGGAGTCCTTATACATTTGTTGTAATACGTTATTTATGGCAAAATCGGGCCGGTATTCAATTTCTCCAAGGATCAGCCCGGCGTTTTGTAATGCGAGGCGTGCCTGCCTGATCGATAAACCAACAAGACGTGGCATGGCAACCATTTCGGGATTAATGGCATTCATTGTAAGGAATATCTTACGATTCTTTTTGACTTTGGAACGGGCGTATGGATTTTGTTTAAGCACGGTACCCCTTGGCATCTCTGAGGAAAATACCGAATCGATTATTTCGTACCGGAGGTTACGCGAGGAGGTGACATCCTGTACCTCCTCCACGGTCAGTCCTGTCAGGTCGGGAACAGTAATTGTCTGTCCGTGATGGGTATAGATCCTGAGCCAGATGAGTGTCCCAAGAAGTATGATTACCAGCAAAGCCATCGCCAGCCCAAAGTGCCGAAAGAATGTTTTACTTTTTAGAAATCTCAGAAAATCCATAAAGTCAGATTTGATCCAAATGTAAGGTTTATTAAACTAGATTTACTGATTTTTGGTAACCAGTCCGGTTTTTGTTATCACTGAAGATTCCTGGTAAACTTCATAATCAGTATTGATCTCCCAGAGATTATGTCCCGCTCCCTTTAGGATATTCTCCGAGGCACGTATTCCCATCAGAATGCTATGATCCTGGTTATTGTATTTATAGGCCCCGTACCTTCCGATCACATGCAGTCCCTTTATACCGGAGAGATACTTTTCAACGGGTTCAAGGATTTTCCGGTATCCGGAGAAATAAACAGGGTAGCAGCGCGGCAGTCTCACCACATGGCCATCCGTAACTTCACCATCCTTTACGAGTCCCGTTTGAACTATCTCCTTTCCGGCAATTTCGATGAGCTGTTCATTCTTCATATTCCAGATGGTATCATCGAAGTAACACCAGTATTCAAGGCAGAGAATGGTGGAATCCGATTCTCCGTATACAGAAGGAAGCCAGTTCCGGAAATTTGTCACACGACCGACTTCCACGGATGGCTCATGGACATACAGCCACTGGTCTAAGAAGAGATTTTCCCTGTTTATCCTGAGGTATACAAGGATTGTATTTCTGAAGGTAAGTTTTTTGGACCGGGAAAGTACATCTCCGGGTACCTCAGGCAATCTTTCCACCAGGAGTGAGATTGGCATAGATGAAATGATCTGGTCATACTCCTTTATCTCCCCGTTCTCCAGCTGTAATGACTTCACTACATTTCCGGAGGTATTCACCTTTTCAACACCTGTGTTTACACGCACCTGTCCCCCCCGTTCTTCTATGAATTTCTTCATAGCCTCGTAGACGGATCCGGTCCCTCCGGTCGGATAGGCAAACTGCTCAACCAGGGTGGCATGCTTGTTTCCCTTTCCCTGAAAAAGGGCATTTTTGATTGCCTCAAAAAGGGATAATTTTTTTATTCTCTGGGCAGCAAAATCCGAGTCCAGCATGGTACACGGGATTCCCCACAGCTTTTCCGTATAAGTCTTAAAAAATATGGTATACAGCCTTCTTCCAAACCTGCTGATAACCCAACTTTCAAATGTGGTGGTATCTTTTGTCGGGGAGATGCGTTCCAGGGCATAACTCCACAGGCATCTTACTGCTTCAAATACACCCAGACCCGTCAGGGCATTGATTGCCCTTATGGGATAGTAAAAAAAACGTTTTTTATAATATATCCTGGTTTGCCGGTTAATGATGTCGTAATTGTCCCCGACAACTTCCAGCCAGAGCGCGTTTATGTTCTTATCGTGACTGAAGAAACGGTGAGGACCAAGATCAACCCTCTGTTCCCAGAGTTCAATTGATTTGGAGAGCCCCCCAACCATATCACTCTTTTCATATACGTCCAGAAGTGTAATCTTCCCTCCCAGCTGTTTGGAAAGCTCATATGCAGCTGTCATTCCTGCCGGCCCTGCTCCGATCACGGCGATTTTCATGTTACATTTCTATAAAAAGCCCAAAATTAAGAAAAATAGATTATCGGAGCCTGTTTATTTGTGCCCTTACGGAACTGGCAAGTTCCTTCTCCCCGTAATATTCATAAAGTTCGGCCAGCTTTTCGTATGCAGCTATAAACCTGCTATTGTACCGTATGGCCATTTTCAGGTTGTATTCTGCATTTCCCCGGTCATTCTTCATCCCGTAACACAATCCGAGGTTATAATAACCCGAATAGAATTTATAATTTGACTGAATAGCCCGGTTAATATACCTGATAGCCTCATCCAGGAGAGCAGGTTCCCTCCTGACTTCACTCTCAATCATATAGGAATACCCCTTCAGATTGTAGGCTTTGTCGTAATCAGGGTAAATTTTAAGCAACCTGTCCATGGCCGCTCTCGCGTCATAAAACCTTAGAGTAACCGTGTAGGCATTACCTATTTCCAGGAGCGCAGATTCATTATTATTATTGTATTCCAAAGCGCTTTTCAGGTAATATATGGCCTGGTCCAGTTTCGCACCGTCCTCCTCCTTAACACCTTCTTCAAGCAGTCTGGAGCCGAGATAGTCATCCCGGTTCCTTCTCTCTACAATTGCGGCCACCACCACATCATCCACCTTGATCTCATGTATGGTGTTAACAGGCGGCCATAAACCATTATTAAGCTGGTACGGGTGTATATAGTTACAATAAAGAATAGCATAATCCCAGTCCTCCTTGCCCCGGTCATAATAACGGCTGTAAAATGGAACCACATGTTGCGAGTAGTTCCTGAAATAGTAATTGATACTGGCATTGCTGACTATCCGGACCGGCTGTTCCCGATCTGTGCTGATCCCGGGAAGAATCTGCTCTATAAAATAGTCAGAGGCAGGCCGCAGGCTATTGCAATAGTAATCAGTTTCAAATTTGCCGTAGGTCTTATTTATGCCACCTGACCACTCATTAAAATAGATATATGTGTTGGGGTGATTCTTAATAATATGCCTGAGCGGATGGATGATCCCGGCTGCAATCACCAGGATTACCGTGTACCTGATCCATTTATGGTGACCAATCTTCATGATGCCGGAAAGAGCCATAGCGGCCAGGGCCACCATGGAAGGGTATACGAACATCATGTGCCGCCATCCGCCGTATACATTCGACTTACGGTATATGATGAATATCAGCGGAAAAAGAACGGTAAACCATAACAGAAAATACCAGAATCCCTGTTTGCTCTTTCTGTCTGAAGCCCAGATAACTATCGACGCCACAGAACTGAGAAGGATGAGCACCGGAACTGTGATAAGTATATTTTTTGGAATGTAGTGCCAAGGGAGATTATCGGACCACTGTACCAGTCCATCATACAATACCCTGATGGACACCTGAATATTAGTCATTATTTTGAATGCCTGGATTGGATGGTTGATAATATCCTGCAGTGCATAGGGCCAGGTCAGAAGACTTATCAGGTATCCGGCCAGGGATATCAAGATTAGTATGCCCAATCCTTTCAGGGCAAATTTCCACCAGTCTGCAGAAAAGAATTTCCATTGCCATCTGTGAGTGAGCAGATACAGGCCCGCAAACATAAAAAGGTAAGGTATGAGTATCAGTCCCCCTATGCGTATCCCGTTGGTCCACCCGATACCCAGAGCGATCCAGACAGCAGAATTGATACTAATATGAGGAAGCTTTTTCAGAAAAAGAATGATATGATAGATGGTAAAAATGTACCCGAAGGCGAAAGGGATGTCCATGGAATTATTGAAAGAGTGACCCAGGAACCGGGGAGAGAGAAACATCAGAATAAGTGCCAGCCAGCCCGCCGAATACCCGGCAAATAATTTTACCAGTAAACCTGTTACCAGGATTGCTCCTGCTCCTGTCACTGCAATCATGACATGCCTGGCTTCGTAGGGATTATCTTCAAGATTGAACAGTCTGATGAGCAGGTAGGTAAAGAGATCGAAAGATTGTCCGTAATAGTTTAGCTTATAGTGAGGATCGTCAAGCGCGGCCGGATTATCTTCAGTATAGTATTGATAGACTTTGATGGCATGGTTATAATGTTTTTCATCATCGCCCGAGAGTCCCGCATCAACGCTGAGCAGTGGGAGAATTATAAATATTATCAGAGATGTTATAAAAAAGGCCAGTCGGAACATTGGATGTTCCCTGTTGAAGAAATGTTTTCCTGATTCATGGGACCGCCATTCTTTCACCGGGAGGACAGTGTTCCATTTCAGGCCGAGTATAAGTTTCTTCCACAGTATCGATTTTCCGGATCCGGTTTTATCAACTGGAATATCCTGATGGATGGACACTTCCTTATGATCGTAACCAAGTTTTTCAAGAACCAGCCGGATGAAGTCAGCCCCGGGGAATTCTTTTTGCCCGGATATGGAAATTACATATTGCATTACCCTGGCAGGAATAATTATCCCGCCACCTTCAATGCGCTTTTTACCCTGAAATAAAATTTCATACCACACTTTCTGCCCGGGGTCTTCAGGGAGATCAAGCTGAATAAATTCATTTGGATTAATTTGTCTTACAGGGGTGCCCTGATCCAGGAGAACCAGATAATCTCCGTCTATCGCCTGGTTAATTTCCTCTTTTCCGGCACTATCAAGGTCCACATAGCTTATCTGCCTGTTTCTCTGGTTTTGAGGAATGCTCCCTCTCTGGAAATAACAGATCTCTGCCCTCGAGGAATACTCATTCTTGATCTTACCTGTTAATTCGGAAATGTATTCTGGGGAAAAATCTCCTATGCCTTCTCCGCCAAAAATGAATTTTATTTTGTGCCTGACTTTTCCTATAGCTGAACCTTTCTGTTTATTCTTCTTTTTAGAAACACCTCTTGCCATGGCACAATTGCTGAAGTTCGTGCCAAATTACAAATTATCATCAGTTCTTATTTATCAATCCATTGATTTTTTAAGTTATCCTATGGGAATAAGAATTAAGGCCAGCCTGAGAGGAGCCTTCATTCTTTAAAAAAGAACCGAGCTTGCGAGCTCAATGAAGTTAATTTCAGAGACGACCGGTTGACCTTAATGAAAAAAAGACCATACCTTGTGATACAGTCTCTTCCTTGTATAATGTTTAGGGGATTATGCCTTGTGGCGCGACTCGTCAGATACTGATAGCTTCTTGCGGCCTTTCCTTCTTCTTCCTGCAAGTATTGTTCTTCCGCTGGCAGATGCCATCCTTTCCCTGAAACCATGCTTGTTCTTTCTTTTCCTGTTGGATGGCTGAAATGTACGCTTCATGACATGAATGTTTTGAGGGTGCAAAAGTAGTTATATTTTCAAAAAAACAATCTTTTTTTCTAAAAAAAAAGACTCTTCAAACAAGTCTGAAATGGAATAAATCTTCACCTGATTCCAGAATGGCCCGAGTTCCGCCCTCAGGTCACCCCCCTTCAATGATATAAGGCCATTTGGAAATTGACTGTCTCCACCCTGTCGAATAAGTCCGGAACACCACCTGTGCAGGTTCGGGAAGGATGTGACCGCACGTGAAACCACATAATCGGCTTTGGAATCCAGATTCTCCAACCTGGTCCACACCGCAGATATATTTTTTATTTCCAGCTTATCGGTAACTTCATTGACCATCCTGATCTTCTTTCCGACGGAGTCAACCAGTATAAACCTGACATCGGGGAACATGATAGCCAGCGGAATGCCAGGGAATCCGCCTCCGGTCCCTGCATCAATGACCGAAACGGAACTTTTGAACCGGAATAATTTTGCTATGGAGAGGGAATGCAAAAGATGTCGTTCTTCCAGGAACCCCACATCTTTTCTTGAAATGACATTCACTTTTTCATTCACAGCCGGTATTATCTTAAGAAGTGATTCGAACTGACTGATCTGGAGCTGGCTAAGCTCTGGAAAGTATTTACGGATCAGCTCCATTTACTATGGCTTCTCCTGGGATCTGCTGAGGATATTGAGTAGAAGTTCCCTTGCTCTGAAAAGCTGTGCTTTGACAGTTCCGATAGGTATATCCAGTTCCACTGCAATCTCTTCATAAGAGTACTCTTTGAAATAGCGCAGTTCCACCAGTGTCCGGTACCTCGGTTTTAGCTTGGAAACCACATTCCTCATGTGTTTGATCTTCTGTTGAATGATCATGTTGGACTCCGGGTCCGGTGAATCGGACTGTATCATCGATGAGGGGGAAAGTGAATCCTCACTGTCTATTGTCTGGTCAAGTGAGACGTGGCTGGCCCTTTTTTTCCTGATGAAGTCAATACAGTTATTGGTGGCTATCTTGAACAGCCAGGTAGAGAATGCAAAGTTAGGTGTATACTGATCGATGTTCTTGAATGCTTTCCCGAATGCCTCTATGGTCAGATCTTCGGCATCAACCTGACTGTTTACCATTTTAAGTAACATGAAATAGATGGCATCCCTGTATCTTCCCAACAACTCCCCGTATGCCAGCTGGTCACCTTTCCTGGCTTTTTCCACCAGTACCATGTCCTGCTGAGCCTTCTGGGACAGATTTGAATTTAACGCCATGGCTGATACCTTGAAACAAAGATATTGCTGAACCATATAACACCCAGAATGAGGGGCATTATCGGGTCAAATATGAGCGAAGGTAGTAATAAATACTTTTCATCCAAACGGCTGAACCCCAATTTGAATATGACCAGCCTGACAGCCTGAATCATCCCGGATAGCGCGGCCACCGGCCACATCCAGGGGGATTGAATTAACAGTATTATTGTGGTGAAATAATAAATGAGCCGGCTTATCAACTCCCCGGCCAATCTGATCTTCGTACCGGTGTTGTAATGGTTCCCGGCAGACAGGTGTCGCTGCTTCTGTTTGATCCAGTTCCCTAAAGTAGTTTCCGGAATTGAGTAAGTGTGACTCTCCCTGCTTAACTCAACGCCGGTATTTGACCTGTCAGCAATTTCATTAATAAACAGGTCGTCATCGCCCGACTGGATATGGTAATGCTTTGCAAATCCCCTGTTTTTAAAGAAAAGGGCTTTCTCGTACGCCAGGTTCCTTCCAACTCCCATATATGGGAGGCCTTTTATGGCATATGAAAGATATTGAATGGCGGTGAATACGGTCTCATAACGTATCATCCTGTTGAGTAAACCTTTACCTCTTTCATAAGCTCCGTATCCCAGGACTATTTTCCTTTTCCTTGTCAGATTTGATGCCATCTTCTGGAGCCACTGGTTACTCAGCGTGTAACAATCCGCATCTGTAAGCAGCACATGGTCGAAGCGGGCTGATTTCAGGCCCAGTGTGAGTGCCAGTTTCTTTCCATGGGCAAATTTGTCATTGCCCGGTATGGTTGTAAATCTAAGCTGCTTATATCGTCCTGTCATCTCTGATAAAAGATCTGCCGTACCATCTGTAGAACCATCATTCACTACTACTACTTCGAATTCGGGATAGTCCTGTTCCAGCACCCCTGGCAGGAATCTTTCCAGATTCTCAGCTTCATTTTTAGCACAGATAATCACAGAAATTCCTTTGCTGCTTTTTCTTCTGGGTGCCGGTTTATATAAGGGTAGCTTCGCATAAACCAAAAGATAATACCCTGCCTGGATCAGGGATGATGTCAGAAAAAGTGCAAGCAGGACCCATTCCAGGGTGCCTGTATTCCCGATTATATCCTTAAACTCCATGAAAGTCAAATTTAACGGGCAATGACGGAAAAGAAAAAGCAGGTTTTCAACAATTGTTTATCTTTGGCTGATCTTGATTTTAGATGGAATTTGAACTGAGACAAAAGGATCCTTCCAGCGCAGCCAGGGCGGGTGTGATAAGGACCGATCATTCCGAGATAGAAACCCCTGTTTTTATGCCCGTGGGGACTGCCGGAAGTGTAAAAGGGATTCATCAGCGTGAACTTGCAGTTGACATTGACGCGCATATCATCCTGGGAAACACGTATCACCTGTATCTCAGGCCCGGACTTGAAACTCTCAGAGGAGCCGGAGGACTACACCGTTTTATGAACTGGGACCGGTCCATTCTGACAGACAGCGGGGGTTACCAGGTTTTCTCACTGGCCGCCAATCGTAAACTCAAAAAGGAAG
>CAZIAU010000083.1:0-8941 GCA_964536755.1 uncultured Bacteroides sp.
ATGGATTATCGGTTCGCATGATAAAAACAAAAACACTTCTCTATGCAGCCAGTCCGGCCTATTCAGATGGAACCTACACCTATAACCAGGCGGCAGATGAGGCAGCAGCAATCATGGATCTTAACAAGGGTCTGAACGATGTGAATGTTGGGAACCAGAATCACCTGCAATTCTATAATAACGAAGACGTTGCCAAAGATAACCAGCACCCCGAGGTAATCTGGTACTCTTCACGTTCCTCGGGGAACAGCTGGGAAGCTAATAACTATCCGCCATCATTATATGGAAGAGGCCGCACCAATCCCACACAGGACCTGGTTAACGCATTTCCAATGCAGAGCGGAACTCCTGTGACTGGTGAAAAGATAAATTCGTCCGATCCTTATTCGGGTCGCGATCCCCGCCTTTCGATGTACATACTTTACAATGGTTCAATGATCAACACTCAGGCAGGAAGTCAGGATGCAGTCGGAAGCAGTGATCAGAACTCCACATTGACAGGATATTACCTGCGGAAATTCATGAACGTTTCCAGTGTGAACCTGGACCCTGCAGTCAACTCTTCGGGTACCCGTTATTACACTTACGCACGATATACAGATGTTTTGCTGATGTATGCGGAAGCATCCAATGAGGCTGCAGGGCCCGACGGTACAATTGGTGGATATAATGCAAGGGAGGTGATTAACGCGCTTCGTGACAGGGCGGGTATTTCATCAACTGCATATGTTGACGGGCTCAACAAAGAGCAGATGGCAGAATTGATCAGAAATGAACGCAGAATTGAAATGTGTTTTGAAAATCAGCGTTTCTGGGATCTGAGGAGGTGGGAAATGACAGACCTGATGAAACAACCGGTTAATGGGGTACAGGTATCTTCCGATGGTACAAATTATTCTTATGTAACCGTTGAGGACCGCAATTACCAGGATTATCAGATCTATGGACCAATTCCGTATATAGAAACTCTTAAGTATGAAATTATACAGAATCAAGGCTGGCAATGATCAGATCATTATGGAATGGTATTATAAACTGACAAAAAAAAATCGATACAAATGAAGAAAACATTATCGATACTAATTTCCGGAATTATCACATTTGGCTGTTCAAACAATATCGAGTTCGATGATTACGACTATCAAAGTATCTATTTCCCTTATCAGACTCCTGTTCGCACCCTCATCCTGGGAGATGAATCAGTTGGTGATAACTCCATTGACCTTGAGCATGCGTTCAGCATAGGTGTTTCCATGGGTGGCGTATATGAAAACAGAAAAGAAAGGGTTGTCACTGTTGAATATGCCCCGGAACTGGGTGAGAATATAACTGACGATGAAGGAAATCCAATGGAACTGCTGCCTGCCGATTATTATGAGGCGACCTTTGATAAGATTATTATTCCGGCCGGTGAATTCTCAGGAAGAACAAGAGTTGATCTTAAGGATGCATTTTTTACTGATTCTATGTCGGTAAAAGCCCATTATATAATCCCTGTTCGCATTACCGATGCTGGAGGGGATACTGTTCTCCACGGGGATCCCCTCGATTACGTGGAAAATCCCGATCCCAGGGTTGCTGAGGACTGGGAGGTACCTCCGAAAGATTATACTCTGTTCGGTATTAAATACATCAATGAAACCCATGGCATGTACCTGTTGCGTGGAGAAAGAACTCTTTTGGCCACTAACGAAGTAACTGCTTATTCTGAAAGATTCCTTACGGACAACAATATGACCAAATTGTCAACGGTGTCATTGACCGATAATGACATGGATGTTGCAGGAGGGACATTTACCGGTGATTTCTGGAATATACGGCTGACTTTCAACAAGGACAGTAAGGCAGTCACCGTCTCACAAAAGGATGCAACCACTGTGGAGGCAACCGGAACAGGTGTTTATTATAACAAGGATGACAACGAAGCTGAAAGTTACGGTGGGAAAAAACACAGGACTATCTACCTGGATTACACCGTGACACAGGGTCCCAATACTTGGTCTGTAAAAGATTCGCTGGTTTTTGCAGATACGGATGTGGTATATGAAGAGTTCATGGTGAATGTGGTTGAACCTTAAACAGAGCTTGCATGCTCAAAGAAGTTAATTTCAGCGACGACCGGCTAGCCTTAATCTAAAATGCCGTACCTTTTGACATCCACTTGTCATTTTTTTGTATCCTGGCGATAGTAGGAATATGCAATATATCCTTCTTATCGTTACCAATATGAAGGTTTCTGATTATATTGGATAAATTAAAGATAATACTCCAGGGAAAGTCATGAAACACAACTTACTAATATTAAAGCTTCTGGTCTTATACTGCTTCATCCTGCTGGCAATCAATATCCAGGCTCAGAATAAACCTGGACAGTTCCCAGCCTGGAAGGAGGGAGAAATGGAGATCCATCATATCAATACAGGCAGGGGTGAATGTGTGTTCTGCATTTTTCCGGATGGAACAAACATGATCATTGACGCCGGTGACCTGGGATCCCAGGTCGATCCCGTTTATACCACAACTTTACCAGATAATACAAAGCAGCCAGGTGAGTGGATAGGAAGATATATTTCAAGACTGATCAAATACCGCTCTGAAAAGAAAATCGATTATGCTTTGCTAACTCATTTCCATGGGGACCATATGGGTACAGTTTCTCCCGAATCACCGAAAACAGAAAATGGCGGGAATTATTTCCTGACAGGATTATCTGAAGTTGCGGAATATGTACCATTCAGCAAGATGATTGACCGGGATTGGCCCACATATCAATATCCTTCCCCGCTAAAGGGTGAAAAGAATTTCGAAAATTATAAGAAATTCGTAGAGTGGAACGTGAATAACTGCGGTATGAAGGCAGGGCGATTCCAGCCTGGCAGCAATTCTCAGTTTACACTTATTTACAATCCTGAAAAGTATTCTGAATTTGAAGTCCGGAATATTTATGCCAATGGACAGCTGTGGAACAAAGAGAAGGATATAACAGAATTTCTCTTCCCCCGGGATGCCAAACCCGATGAAAATAAGATATGTGCGGCGGTCAGAATTACTTACGGTAATTTTGATTATTTCAATGGTGGAGACATTACGGGAAGGATCTCCATAAAAACTGCCAGATGGAACGATGTGGAAACACCTGTCGGTAAAGTAGTCGGGCCGGTAGAGGTGTGTGAAGTCAATCACCACTCCTATGTTGATGCGATGAACGAATCATTTATTGTCAGTACCCGGCCACAGGTATTTGTGATTCAGGCCTGGAATGCCCGCCATTCTAACTTGACTACTTTAAGGGCTATGTCTTCCACTGAATTGTATCCCGGTAACAGATACATATTCTCAACAAATATCCATGAATTTGCTAAAAATTATCTTGGAAAGAATCTTGATAAATTCAGCGGGTACGGTGGGCACATAGTCATAAAAGTTACCCGTGGTGGTGATGAATACAGGGTTTATTTAATATCTGCCGAAGATGAATCGATGAAAATAAAATCTGTTTTTGGCCCATTCACCTGTAATTAGGGAAATGCTTACCGGTTGGATCAAAGAAGAAAAATGAGACTATGTCAAACTGATAATACAAAGAGAAATTTGTATGAGAAATATCCTGATTGATTTATGCCTGATACTTCTTGTTGGATTGTTATCTCAATCATGTAAGAAAGACAGCATGAACCAACATCGCCGTCCCAACATTCTTCTTGCAATGAGTGATAATCAATCCTATCCACATGCCGGCGCATATGGAAGCAAACTGGTTTTTACACCGGGATTTGATTATGTGGCCGAAAAGGGAATACTTTTTTATAATGCGTTTTCTGCCTCACCGGGTTGTGCACCTTCCCGTTCCTCATTACTAACCGGGAGGTATCCCTGGCAGAATGAAGAAGCCGGCGGACATCAGACTCTCTACCCGGCTAAATATGTGACTTTTGCCGATGCTCTGGAAGAGTCAGGTTACTACATTGGATATACAGGAAAGGGATGCGCGCCCTTTAACTGGCGGCAGGGAGGAAGGGATCGTGACCCTGCCGGTCCCGAATTTAATGATATTCGTTATGAGGGCGCAGAGTTAATCGAGTTGCCAACGGGTATTCCTGATCCCGAAGCCTTTGCTTCAAATATATCTACGGTAGATTATACCGGGAATTTTAAAGAATTTTTATCGCAACGACCCGATGACAGACCTTTCTTTTTCTGGTACGGTTCGAGAGAACCACACTTTCCCTTTGAAAAAGGAGCCGGATTAAGGAGCGGGAAACACCTGGAAGATGCTGAAGTCCCTGATTTCTTACCCGATAATGATACGGTCAGGATGGATATGCTTGACTATGCGGTGGAGATTGAATGGTTTGATAAGCACCTTGTCAACATGATCAATGTGCTGGAAGAAATCGGAGAACTTGATAATACCATAATTATAGTCACATCGGATAACGGTATGCAATTCCCTTATGCCATAGCCAATTGTTATGAATACGGGATCCATGTACCGCTCGCTGTTTCCTGGCCTGAAAAAATCAAACCGGGAAGAGTCTCTGAAGATCTGATAAACCTTGCCGACCTGGCACCAACAATTCTTGAAATATCGGGTGCCGGGACGGATCTGATGCAGCCTGTCTCTGCAAAAAGTTTTACAAACATTTTATATTCAGATAGTTCAGGTATAATAGATCCATCGAGGGATGCCATATTTACAGGACGGGAAAGACATTCATCGGCACGTTGGATGAACCTGGGATATCCACAGAGGGCCGTTCGTACCGGTCATTTTCTTTACATCAGGAATTATTATCCGGAAAGGTGGCCGGCCGGAGCCCCACAAACGCTTAACAGCGAAAATCCTTGTGAAACGGGTCCCATGCATGGCCTGGATGAAAACGGCATGTATGTTGGCGGAGTATACTGTGACATTGACGATGGCGTTACAAAAGCGTATATAATTGAAAACATGAATAACCCGGAAATTGCTCCATTTTTTCAACTTGCCATGGGGAAAAGACCCGGAGAGGAGCTTTTTGATATCAGGGATGATCCCTTTTCCATCCATAACCTTTCGGAAGACAATGGTTATGAAGAGCAAATGGAGATGATGAGAGGCAAACTGGAGGAATTTCTCAGGGAAACAGAAGATCCGCGAATAGTCGGACCAAATCCAGATATTTTTGAGAACTATCAGCGTTTCTACATAGTCAGGCCATTCCCGAAACCAGATTGGGTCATAAAATAATGAACCTAATAACTATTACGATATGAGATTATCTACGTTAAGTTTATTACATCGATTGGCTTATCCGTTAAGCCTGCTGGCAGTCGTGCTGTTTTCCTGTAAGATGTCGGGTAAAACCGGCAGTGAAAATAAGGACCTGCCAAATATTATATTGATTGTTTCCGATGATCAGGGATATAATGATATTGGCGTTTATGGCTCAGAGGAAATAATTACACCAAATCTTGACCGGCTTGCGAAGGAGGGTATGCAGTTTACCAATTTCTATGTAACCTGTTCGGTATGCACTCCCTCACGTGGCGGGATGCTGACCGGGCGATATCCCCAGAGGAACGGGATCTACGAGAATATCCGCAACAACAGGGTTGATGACGGGCATGTTTATGATCATTATGAATACAGCACTTCCCCGGAAAGGATCCTGGGCCTGGATATCAGGGAGATCCTTTTTCCCCAGCTGTTGCATAAAGCAGGTTATATAAATGGGATTTTCGGTAAATGGGACCTGGGTCAGCTGAACAGGTTCCTGCCACTTCAGCGGGGATTTGACCGGTTCTATGGATTCGTGAATACCGGGATCGACTACTATACCCATGAAAGGTACTCTTACCCTTCCATGTACAGGGATAATGTGCCAACATCAGAAGATAAAGGCACATACGCAACAGACCTTTTTGAGCGTGAGGCCATCAGGTTTATAAAAGAAAACCGGGAGAATCCATTTTTCCTCTACCTTCCCTTCAATGCACCACATGGTGCATCAAACCTTGATCCCGATATCCGAGGTACAGTTCAGGCTCCCCCCGAATTCCTCTCCATGTACCCGGACGCAGTATCGAAACAGGACCAGAGAAGAAAGGGATATATGGCTGCTGTTACCTGTATGGATGAAGCCATCGGGAATATTCTCAACCTGGTGGACAGCCTGGACCTTGCGAATAACACACTGGTAATATTCTTTTCAGATAACGGGGGGTCCTCCATAGCAGATAATTCACCTCTTACGGGCAAAAAGGGAACCATGTGGGAAGGCGGGCTCCGGGTTCCCTGCATGATGAAATGGCCTGGTAAAATAGCGCCGGGAAGGATAACGGATAATTTTATCAGTTCACTTGAGATATTTCCTACCATCCTGGACATAACAGGTATTGATAAACCGGATTCACTGATCCTGGATGGATTCAGCATATACCCCTTTCTTAAGGGGGAAAAAGAGTTGGAAAGAGAAGAGATGTACTGGGATTTCAGGGAGGAGTCGGCAGCAAGGATCGGAAACTGGAAATGGATCAGTTCTGAAAAAAGGAAAAAAAATAATGGATTCTTTGATCTTTCGGCAGATATAGCTGAAAGAAATGATCTCTCCGGGAAAAAACCAGAGGAATTGAAAATGATTCAAACCAGCTTCCGTAAGTGGCAGAAAGAGATGGAAAAAGCAGAACCAAGGGGCCCCTTCCGGAATTATTAAAATAAAATTTATGCGCAAAATACTGGTTAATCTGTCAATTATAATAGCATGTATGTCGTGCGGTCAAAAACCTCCCAATATCGTCCTGATCGTTGCCGATGACATGGGATATGGCGACCTCGGGTGCACCGGGGTAAAGGATATCAAAACCCCTGCAATTGATCAACTGGCAAACGAAGGAGTACTCTTAACCAATTTTTATGCCAACGGTCCCGAATGCACGCCAACCAGAACGGCCCTGTTAACCGGAAGGTACCAACAGCGCGTTGGTGGCCTGGAATGTGCTATTGGGGCCGGGAATATAGGCAGGTACGATGAAGCGATGTGGCTATGGGACAAAAAAGAGCTCGGACTTCCCGTGGAGGAATCCACACTGTTAAGATCATTAAAAAAGGCAGGCTATAAAACGGCAATGCTTGGAAAATGGCACCTGGGATATGAGAAGAAATTCCGCCCTGATCAACACGGATTTGATTACTCATTCGGTAACCTTGGTTATGGTGGTGACTATTTTTATCATGTGGAACAGGAGGACATCGATCTGGATGATTTTACCGGAGCACACAACCTTGCTGAAAATGGAAAGGAGGTATTTTATGATGGCCGCTACATGACAGATCTGATTACAGAAAAGGCCATAGCCTGGCTTGCACAGCTGGATAAAAAGGATCCTTTTTTCCTGTACCTGCCTTATACATCTGCCCACACACCGCTCCAGGGCCCTGGTGACAATAAGGGAAGAGCTGTTACAGGTGACGAATGGCTACTCAGGTCAAGGGATAAATATATTGAAATGGTAGAATCACTGGATGGCGGAATTGGTGATATCCTGGAGTACCTGTCCGATAACAAACTGGACAAGAACAGTGTCGTGATGTTCTTTTCAGATAACGGGGGTGCGGTTGTAGTAACCAGTAATGGAATCTATTCCGGTCACAAGGGGCAGGTATATGAAGGAGGGATCCATGTTCCCTGCATTATACGGTGGCCGGGAAAAATTGCTCCAAATACAACATCAGAACAAAGTTCCATTTCATTTGATCTGACCCGGTCTATTATTAATCTAAGCGGTATTAATAATAACGATCTTAAGCTTGATGGCTATGACATAGTCAATCACCTTGCCACAAATAAAGAGGACTTCCTCAGAACACTGTACTGGAGAAAAAAACGTGGATCTGAAATCGATAAAGCCGTTAATGACGGAGAGTTCAAGTATCTGGTGGTATTGAAGAATGACAGTATAACCGATGAGAAGCTATTCAGGCTTAAGGATGATCCGTCAGAATCAATCGATCTGCTGGCTATCTACCCTGATAAGGCAGATGAATTAAAAGAAAAGCTCATGAGATGGGAGCAGGATGTAGAGGCCCCGCGTCTTCGCAATTTCAAATCAGATTAACCCTTGAAATAAATATCAACCATAGGGCTTCCGGTATTCATAACTGAGCATTTGATTGGCTCTTTCAGAATTTCTAAATCTTTCATTTACCGGATCCCAATCCAGGCGCTGATTGACAGCCAGAGAGATATTGGCAAGGTGTGCAAATGAGGTGGAACGATGTCCCTCTTCCAGGTTACAGATAGTATCTTCCCTTGTTTTTATACAATCGAGAAAATTCCGGATTAACCCGGAAGTGCTGTCAGAACTGCTGCCATCCCTTAAATACTTATCCGGGTTAGTGAATTCTTCCTTTTCCAGCTGCTCTTCCCAGGATTGAAACTGGCCCGGTTTGGAGGGGACAATACGGTACCCCCTCTCACTGGAGTAAAGATTCCCCTTTGTTCCGCAAATCTCCAGCTCTCCATATGGAAACATCTTGCCACCGCTGGCTTCATTAATACTGAATGAAATGATCTTTTTCGAAGCGAATTCAAAGGTCACCTGCATAGTATCGGGGATATCCGCATCATGGTCAAGTATATTTTTACTGCCCTGTGCATTTATGGATACCGGTGCCGTTTCTCCCATGAGCCATCTGCAGGCATCCATATAATGAACTCCCCAGTTACCCATCTGGCTCGAAAAATCGCTCCACCACCTGAACTTATAAGGAGCAATATTATATTGATAGGGACGAAAAGCCCGGGGGCCCAGCCACATGTCCCAGTTGAAATCTTCTGGAGGCTGTTCGGGTTTATATTTTCCTATTCCATCGGGGGACATATTACTGATCCTTGCGGCACGGGCAACCGATATTTTACCAATTTTATATCAATTTTATACCTTTATTTATCTCCCTAAA